>DAOUGB010000163.1:0-21824 GCA_034429595.1 Dehalococcoidales bacterium | reverse complement strand
GGGGAGGATGAAATTCAAACAGGTGCTGGAGGCTTTCGCCGATAAGCCGGGGCCGGAGGTAAAAAAATATATCTGCGCGCCTTGCCTTAACTGCAAGCTGCAGTTCCGCGAGATACTCAAATACTACGGCGCGGAGGAAAAATCCGGTATTTACGTCGGGGGGCTGGCGGAGCTAATCGTAAACGCCATGGAGAAAGTCAAAAAGCCTTTTATACACTTTGGAGAAGGATAATTAAACGGAAGGGGTTTAGTATTATGGCACAGATGGAACTAGCCGGCATGATGTTAGAAGTCGATGAACACGGCTTTATGCAGGAAACAGCCAAGTGGAATGAAGACATCGCCAGAGCGTATGGGACAAAAGAGGGCATCAATGAACTTACGGAAGACCACTGGAAGGTCATCAACTATCTGCGCAACTATTACCTGGCCAATGGTATCTGCCCGATGGTGCGGAGGCTCATCAAGGAAAGCGGGTTCACGCTAAAGAAGCTTTACGACCTTTTCCCGGAAGGGCCGGCCAACTCCGCCTGTAAGTGGGCCGGCGTCCCCAAGGCAACCGGTTGTGTGTAACAACTGGTTTAATCACTCTGACCTTAATGCTTCGATGGGGTTGAGGCGTGAAGCGTTCCACGCGGGATAAAAACCGAAGAACAATCCGATAGCAACCGATACGCCTACCGCCAGGAAAACGACATCGGCGGTGACTAATGTTGTCATAATGCCTGACCAGTTAATGATATAGGATATTACCCACCCCCCGATTATCCCGATAATACCGCCGCCCAGCGATAGAAAAGCCGCCTCGATGAGAAATTGGCCCCAGATATCGCTTTCTTTAGCTCCCAGCGCTTTACGGATGCCGATTTCTCTGGTCCTCTCCAGCACGGAGACCAGCATGATATTCATGACCCCGATACCGCCTACCAGCAGAGAAATAGCGGCGATGGCGCCCAGTAGAAGCGTGAAGGTGCCCATCGCTTCCGAGAAGCTTTGCGCGATTTCCTCCGTGGACATGATGTTAAAATCATTATCCGCCCAGGATACGAGCTGGTGACGCGTCCTTAGCAGACTCTCTATAGAGTCGATGACATACTGTGTCTGTGCTTCATCGCTGACGGCAACGGAAATGGCGGAAACGATACGCCCGCCCTGGGGCGTGCGCGGCTGGGCAACCGTCTGCTGCATAGCCGTCAGGGGCATAAAAACGCCGTCATCGGGCGAGCCCATCGTCATGCCCTTGCTCTCCAGCACGCCGATAACGCGGACGATAATCGTGCCCATGCGCATTTGCTGCCCGATGGGGTTGGTATCAGGGAAAAGCGTCTCGGCAACATTCGAACCTAAAACTACCACTTTATTGCCGCTCTCATAATCGTTGTGAGTGAAGGAACTGCCGCTGTCCATCTTAAGGTTATTTAAATCAATATATGCCGGGGTCGTGCCGGTTACCGATGCATTGGTATTTTCATTGCCGGCTACCAGCTGCATTGCGCTGGAATATGACGGCGCAACGTTAGCAATGTAAGATACTCCTTGAGCGATAGCTTCGGCGTCTTCAATCGTCAGAGTCTGCGTCATACCGCCGCGGACGCCAAAGGACATGAAATTGCCGGGCCGGACGGTAATCAGGTTGGAACCCAGGTTCTGGATGCTGGATAAAATCTGCTGTTCGGCGCCGCGGCCTACGGACATCAGCGTAATAACCGCACCCACGCCGATAACGATACCCAGGATAGTCAGGAAGCTGCGCAGCTTGTGGGTAAAAATACCGACCCAGGCGGTGGATATAGTGCCGAGCCATCTCCTCATAAGGTTTCCTCCTTGACTATCTGGCCGTCCATAATGTAAACGATACGCTGGCAATAATGGGCGATATTAGGATCGTGGGTAATCATAACCAGGGTAATGCCCTGTTCGGCATGGAGATTCGTCAGTATATCAATAATGGCTTTGCCGGAGCGGCTGTCAAGGTTGCCGGTCGGCTCGTCCGCGAGGAGGAGAGGCGGGTTTTTTACCAGCGCGCGGGCGATAGCCACACGCTGCTGCTCTCCGCCGGACATTTCATTAGGGCGGTGGGTAATGCGGTCGCCCAGTCCTACCTTTTTAAGTGCTTCGATGGCTTGCTGACGGTCGCTCCCCCCGACATATCTCATACCCAGCTCGACATTATCCAGCGCGGAAACACGCGGCAGCAGATTGAAGGTCTGAAAGATAAATCCGATCTTTTTCCCCCTGACCTGCGCCAGTTCCCCGCTGCTTAATTTGCTAACCTCTTTACCATCCAGGATGTAATTACCGGAAGTAGGCAGGTCCAGACAGCCCATGAGATTGAGCATCGTGGACTTACCGGAGCCTGAAGGCCCCATAATCGCCACAAGCTCCCCCTGCTTGATATGTAGATTAATACCCTTTAAAATGGGCAGCTCCGATTTACCCATAGGATAAGATTTGGTGATGTTTTCCAGTTTAATCATGAGTATCTCTCCCCTAGCCGCCCATAAAGAACGGGCCACCGCCGAAATCAAATTCCGGAGCCAGATTTAGTGAAACATTGACCTGCTCACCTTCCGATACCCCATCGGTTATTTCCGTATATTGCCAGTTATTGATACCCACGGTTACGGCGCGTTTCTCCAGTTCTCCGGTAGGTTTAACAACCTGCACATAGCTCTGGAATCCTTCATTAATAACGGCGCCGTTGGGTACCAGCAATACGTCAGTACGACTGGCAACGGTAATGGTTACGGTAACCGTCAGCCCTTCTCTAAGCTCCACATCCATACTTCCCATTGAGGGGAACTGTCCACTGAACTCATCGCCGGAGAAATCCGGGAGGTCTGCACCTTCCGGCATCTCAAAGCCTTCCGGCGGAGAAAAACCTCCCGCGGTTTCATCGGCTGAACCAGACATATCTCCAAACTGACTGAAAGTGTTGGCGCCGGGGTCCTGTACTTCAACCCTGACGTTATAGTTGACGACGCCGGATGAAATTGTGGCCGTGGGGGCAACATCGGTTACGGTGGCGCTCAAGATGATGCCCGGCAGGGCGTCTACGGTCACAATAGCCTGCCCGCCGGTTTTTACGTTGGGGATATCCATTTCACTGACGAGGATTTCAGCTTCAAACTTATCGGGGTCGGCAACCTGCACGGCAACGGTGCCGTTAAGGACCTCATCGCCGCCTTCCACATTTACTTGAGTGATAAAACCATCAAAGGGGGCAACGAGTTCCGCGCTCATCTTCAAAGCGTCCGTAAGGTTATTTTTGGCATTTTCGTAGGCTTTTTCAGCATCGGAGACCTTGTTCTTGCTTAATTCAACCGTTTGCTGCTGTAAGGCTATATCGTCAGCCACGTCAGCCAAATCATTCTGCGCTATCGCCAGGTTTATCTCGGCAATTTCCACGTTCATCTTCTTGCTAGCCATATCCTGGCTATTGTAGCCGGATAACGCCATATCATAATTTGTCTGGGCAACCGTCAAAGCATCTCCGGCATTTTCTAATGCCAATATCCAGTCTGCTGAACTGGCGCTCGTGTCAACTTTTTCTTTTACGTAATCATACCAGACTTTGGCTTTATTCAGCGCGGCGGCAGTTGCCTGGTCATCAGAAGCGGTAAAACCGGCATTCAAGGTCTGCTGCGCGGTAATTAGCGCTGCCTGTGCGGTAAGCACAGCCTTTCTTTTATTGTCTTCCAAATTGGCTAATGTTAATTGCGCCGAAATCAGGTCCGATTGTGCCTGGACAAAAGCGCTTTGTTTGGTGGTCACCAGCGTCTCAAGCGTAACTAATTGACTATCCCACTCGCTTTTATCCACGGTAACCAGCACCTGCCCTTTGGTAACGGAATCTCCTTCTTCTACCAATACCTGGTCAATGGTGCCGGTGGTACCGCTGGGGTAGAAAAGGTCTATCACCACGTCTTCTGTATGCGCTAAAGCCAGGTTACCGGCGGCGGATATCTCCTGGGTGAGATTGCCGCGGATAACGCTCGCTACCTGGCTTGCCGCAGTAGTTGCTTCTGTACCGGAACTGCATCCCGGGAACACGGCAATAATGGCGCCCAGGATAACGAATACCAGCAGGATTCTGGCCTTTTTCATTTTACACTCCTCAATCTATCTTCATTCCCCGCATTATCTGCCGGAAACGTAAACCGCTTGGGTTATAAATGTCATAAATGACGTAACTGTTAATTTGGTTCTATTGTACGGTAGTGAGAGAAAAAGTAAAAGTGCTGCCTTTACCCAACTGACTGGTAACTTCCAGCGAACCTCCGTGGGCTTCAATAATTCTCTTGGCGATAGTAAGGCCGAGGCCGCTGCCGCCGGTAGCCCTCGTCCGGGACTTATCGACACGGTAAAAGCGTTCAAAAATCATCGGCAAGTCTTCCGGCGGGATGCCTTCACCGGTATCGGTTACACTGATGAGTATTTTCTTGCCCTGCCGCCGGGAGGTTATGGTAATGCTGCCGCCTTTCCCGGTATGTGCGATGGCGTTATCCAGGAGGTTATTCAGCACCTGCTTGATACGGTGGGCATCAATTTTCACCAGCGGCAAGTCTTCCGGCAACTCGGCGGAGACGGTTAATTCCTTGTTGGCCGCCTTGGCCTGTATAGCAAATACGCTTTCCTGGACAAGCCGTGAAATGTCTTCCGTCCGGGCTTCCATTTTCAATTTACCGGCATCCGCTAGGCTTAGTTCCTGGAGTTCGGTAACCAGATGGGAAAGAGAGGAGGCCTCTTCATTCAGGGAGCGGATAGTCGCCTCATCCGGATTAACGAGGCCATCGCTGATAGCTTCAAGATAACCTTTCAGATTGGACAGGGGTGTCCTTAATTCGTGAGCGATATCGGCGACCATATTACGGCGTAATTGCTCGTTCTTTTCCAGATTTTCCGCCATGGAATTGAAGGAGCGGGCAAGCTCCCCGATTTCTCCTTTGCCGTCATAAGCTACCCTGCGGGAAAAATCCCCTTTCCCGAACTGGCGGGTGGCGGTGGTCAAAGCCCTGACCGGCGCCAGGATACGGTGGGACAAGAAAAAAGTAAGCAAAATGGCAATGCCGATGGCGATTATGCCGCCGCGCAGAAAGTACTTTCCTATGGTCTGATAGGTGATTTGCATCGCGGCCCGGGTAATATCCGGGAATCCGCCGTGAACGGTATGCAGGAAGCCTATGGTATTAGCACTTAGTGTCAGTTGATCTTGAGCCTGGTCTGATGAAATTATGAAGAACATATCTCCAAACTGGGCGGGTTCAGGTATGGGGACTTCTTCAGTAGGGCTCCCGGCTGAATCATCCGTGAACTGGCGGCCCAGCAGACTTGAATCAGAGTCCGCTATGACGATGCCTTCATTATCAGTCAGGATGATACGGCGACCGTAGAGATTACTCCACTGGACGACAACCGGCTGTACGCCTTCCCAGCTGCCGGCGTAAGTGTAATAACGGTAAAGCTCTGTTTGGATTCTCCGGTCCTGCAAGTCGGCCATGCGTTCGCCATACTCGGCTATTTCATTGTGGGTAGTGCGGTAAACCAGAAAAAAGACCGAACCGACTATGACGATGATGACAAGCGTAAATGCCGCCAGGAGGCGGAAATTAAGATTGTACGTCACCGTTGCTCTCCAGTAATTTGTAGCCGGCTCCGTAAATGGTCTTGATATATTTAGGGTGATGCGGGTCTGGCTCCAATTTACGGCGGAGTTTCAGGATATGGACGTCTATAGTACGGTCGAAGCTGTCAAAATCATGGCCGAGCGCGGTTTCAATTATTTGCGCCCGGCTAAAGACACGGCCAGGCTCTTTGACCAGCGCGCCCAGTATTTTAAATTCGATTGGGGTAAGGTTGAGAGGTTTTCCCTTCACAAAAGCCTCATGTTTCAGGAAATCTACCGTGAGCGCGCCGTGCTCTATTTTCTCCGGGCCTCGTTCGCCGGGAAGGCGGCGCAGGACGGCCCGCACTCTGGCGGCCAGCTCGCGCGGACTGAAGGGCTTGGTCATATAATCGTCAGCGCCGAGGTCGAGGCCGGTAAGCCGGTCATCATCGGTGGTCAGGGCGGTGAGCATGATAATCGGGACATCTGATTCCGCCCGGAGGGTGCGGCAGATATCCAATCCATTCATGCCGGGAAGCATCAGGTCCAGCACAATAAGGTCGGGGTGGTTCTCCCGGGCTGACAGTAAAGCATCGGTGCCGTTATAGGCCGTAAGCACGCGGTAGCCGTCCCGGTTGAGGTAGAGTTTGACCAGTTCCACTGTTTTTACATCATCGTCAACTACGAGGACTTTTTTCCCAGCCATGTCCAAACACCCGTTATTTAAATTATTCATCATATGTTATAACACAATTGTTAAGAAAATGTGAAAAGAGCGGGGGAATTCCCCCGCTCTTAACAATTAATCATTAAACTGGAAAAAAGGATTATTCTTCGCTGTTATCCGGAGGGCAGTGCCGGAACTCGAACTTCTTTATGCCGCCTTCGTCACTGAAACCGCGGTGCTCGCCGCCGAAGGGCATCATACCGCTGTCGCGGGGACCGAACAGCTCCGGGATATCCGGGCGGGACTCCAGCCAGGCTTTAAAATCATCGGAAAACGGGTCGGGGCGGGCATCCATCCAGGCTTTCCATGCATCGGCCTGTTCCTGGGTTATTTTGCCATCGTCCACCAGTCTCTGGAGGAAGTCATCGCGTGTTTCCGTCATTGTGGCGTCTCTGGCTTCGTCAAAAGCTTTTTGCAGTTCATCCGGGTCGATAGCCGTGCCGGTGTTCTGTTCGTAAATTTCGGCCACCTTTTCCATGATATTGGTTTGCGTTATCCGCGGAGGAGCTGCGTCTTCATCGTCGGCGCTGGCGATAGCGAAACCGCCGAGAGTAGCGGCCACCAGTACCACGCACAGGGTCCCGATGAGGAAGAATTTTTTACTTAACTTCATCAGGCGCTTTCTCCTTTCTTGTGATTTCTAGAATAGAGGATAGCAATAAAATGTTAAAAACTGATTAAAGATGAAGCCGGAATTTTAATGATGCTTTAACGTGAGATGTTGGTCACATACATGGTAAAAAACGTATTATAATATTGTTAGTAAAACCAAGAGTTTATTAAGGATAATTTAAGATGCCGGAAGATAATAAAAAATTACAACAAGCCCGTCTGCATATTACCGGCATGACTTGAGCTACCTGCGCGGCCACGCTGGAGAAAGCGTTGGGAGAAACAGAAGGGATAGCACAAGCCGAGGTTAACTTTGCTTCGGAGACGGCCACGATAGAGTACAATCCTGAAAAAATAAATTTAACCGGGATAAATAATATCGTGTCTGAAACGGGCTACGAAGTGGCGCTTAAAAAGTCGATTTTCCCGGTGCGGGGTATGACCTGCGCTTCCTGCGTGGCGCGGGTGGAAGAGGCTTTGAAAAGCGTGCCGGGGGTGGTAGCGGTTAACGTGAACCTGGCATCGGAAAAAGCGGCGGTTGAGTACGTGGAAGGGACATCCGCCGCCGGCCTGCGGCAGGCAGTGGAAGATGCCGGTTATGAACTGGGCGGCGAGGAAGAAACAGTCGAGGATGTTTCCGCCGCTTCCGAACGCGAGATAAAGAAAGTCAGAAACCGGTTTATCTTTTCCGTGGTAATCGCCGCGGTCATTATGGCGATGATGCTGCTGCCGCTACCGGAATTCGCGGGCATGAAATATATCCTGTGGGCGCTGGCCACGCCGGTGCAGTTCTGGGCGGGCTGGCGGTTCTACAAAGGGGCGTGGGCGGCATTAAAGCACGGCCGGGCGGACATGAATACCCTTATTGCCGTCGGCACGTCCGCGGCGTATTTTTACAGCATGGTGGCGGTCATTTTTCCGGGGCTTTTCCGCGGCGAAGGCATAGAGTTACATTATTACTTTGATACATCGGCGATGATTATCGCCTTGATTTTGCTGGGCCGCTACCTGGAAGCAAGGGCCAAAGGTCAGACATCGGAAGCCATTAAAAGACTCATCGGGTTACAGCCGAAAACGGCGCTGGTTATCCGGGATGGACAGGAAGCGGCAATACCGGTGGAAGAAGTAAAGATTGGCGATATTATCCTGGTGCGCCCCGGCGAGCGTGTGCCGGTGGATGGCGTTATCCGTCAGGGGACTCCAGCGCTGGACGAATCGATGGTTACCGGGGAAAGCCTGCCGGTGGAAAAAAAGGAAGGCGATGAGGTCATCGGGGCTACGGTCAACAAGACCGGCAGCTTCCGGTTTGAAGCTACCAGGGTGGGTAAAGACACCACGCTGGCCAGAATCGTGCGGCTGGTTGAGGAGGCGCAGGGGAGCAAAGCGCCCATCCAGCGTCTGGCGGATATCATTGCCGGCTATTTCGTGCCGGTGGTCATCGGGATAGCCGTCATGGTTTTTCTAATATGGTACTTTGCGGGGCCGGAGCCTTCACTGACCTTCGCTTTCCTGAATTTTATCGCCGTCCTGGTGATTGCCTGCCCCTGCGCTTTGGGGCTGGCCACGCCTACCGCAATCATGGTGGGCTCCGGAAAGGGGGCGGAGAATGGCATCCTCATTAAAAGCGCGGCGGCGCTGGAGAGGTTTTATAAAATAGATACATTACTGCTGGACAAGACCGGCACGCTGACCGAGGGGAAACCGGGCGTAACCGATATTATCGCCGCGCCGGGTTCGGATGAGATGGCAGTACTAGGGCTGGCGGCGGCGGTGGAACACGATTCGGAACACCCGCTGGGTGAAGCGGTGGTAAAAGAAGCGCAGGAACACGGCGCAGCCGCGCTGAAGGTGCGGGATTTCAAAGCCATACCCGGTCACGGCGCGGCAGCGTTACTGGACGGCAGGAAGCTGCTGCTGGGTAATCTGAAACTGATGCAGGACAATCATGTTATATTAAACGGGCTGGAAGCAAAAGCGCAAGCGCTCTGGAACGACGGCAAGACGGTTATTTTTCTGGCTTCAGAAGGCAAAGGGGTAGGGATTATCGGGCTGGCGGACAGATTGAAACCGGATACAAAGCAAATAATAGCGGAAATAAAGCGCCTGGGTATCGAGGTGGCGATGGTGACCGGCGATAATCAACGCACGGCGGAGGCGATCGGACGGGAGGCGGGCATCGAGCGCGTCATGGCGGAAGTCCTGCCGGAAAACAAATCTCAAGAGGTCAAAAAACTGCAGGATGAAGGGAAAATCGTGGCGATGGTCGGCGACGGCATCAACGATGCCCCGGCGCTCGCCCGGGCGGATGTCGGCATCGCCATCGGCACCGGCACGGATATCGCCATGGAAACCGGCGATATCACGCTGATACGGGGCGAACTGGACAGCATCATCACCGCCGTGCAGTTAAGCCGCCGCACGATGCGGACGATAAAACAGAACCTTTTCTGGGCTTTTGCCTATAATGTCCTGCTGATACCGGTGGCGGCGGGGATTCTCTATACGGTATTTCACAGCGGCGGGGTGCCGGAGGGACTGCGGGGTATTCTGGGGCAATACGGGTTCCTCAATCCGGTCCTGGCGGCCGCGGCCATGGCTTTAAGCTCGGTAACGGTAGTTTCCAACTCGCTGCGTTTGCGTGGTTTTAAACCATACAGGGCGAAGAAATAAAAGCGGGAGGTAGAATAATGGCTATAGATCCGGTATGTCACATGACGGTAGACGAAAAGAAAGCCGCCGCCACCTCCGATTACAAGGGTAAAAAATACTACTTCTGCGCGGTGGGGTGCAAAAAGGCTTTCGATAAAGACCCGGAAAAATACCTGGCCAAGCAATAGCTGCCGTTAACCCGGTGGCTGTTGGTTGGGCGGAGGCTGCACCGGCGGTTGTGCCGGCGGGGGCGCGGCCTGTTGGTGTGGCGGGGCAGCTGGAGGCACCGCCGGTCTGGGCGGAGGTACGGAATCACGCCTGGCATCGGGCGGGACAATCGCTTTCACCGGAGCGTTGCCTTTGCCCGGCAGTACAATCACGGGCGGTTTGCCGGAAAGGGTATTGGCAGCTTTTACAGGCCCCGCTTTTTTAGGAGATGCTTTAGCCTCTTTGGCGGGCTTGGGTGGTTTAGGTGTTTTGGGTGGTTTTTCTTTCTTTGGCTGGCCGGCACGCTTCCTTAATAGTAACAATACGGCAATAGCGCCGATTCCCGCTACGGCAACGCCTATTATCAGCCACTTGTTCATCAAAATGCCCATGATGCCGTCAGATTCCTCGTCCGGTGAAGCCGAAAGGTTACCGGAAATATCCGGTAAAGCTTCTTCAGTTGCCTCCGGAGTGTCTTCAAGAATTTCAGCCGGTACGGTTGGCGTCACCGCAGGCTCCGCCGTATTTGCGGGAGGCGCTGCTTCACTGCCCGGCGGCTCGCTGCTGGCTGTTGAAGAAGGCAGGGGCACGAAGATAATAACTTCCTTTGTATTATCGGACTCATCGCTTTCAGTTATTGTGTTTCCTGCATCGGCGGTAACGCGCAGCGTGTGCTTGCCGGAGACGGCGCTCCAGGTAAAAACATTTTCCACGGCGCTATCGGCGTTAATCGTCCCCGTATTTAATACGGTCAGGGAAACATCGTCAATATAGGCGGTAATGCGTACCCCGGCGGCCGAACCGCCGCCCGTATTGAGGGTTTTGACGGTGAGGGTCAGTGTCGTACCGGCTGCCGGATAATCGTCCGAGCAGGTAATACTTTCGATGGTCAGGTTCGGGGCGGGCAGGAAAACAGATTTTTCATTGTTGGTTTCATTACTCTCTATCATAACCCCGGCTTCATCGATAATCGCCTTGAATGTGTGAGAAGACGCCTGCATATTCCAGGTGAAACTCTTGGTGACGGAAGCACCGGACGCGATATCATACAGGTAATGGTTGCCCTTTGCCGAACCATCGATATAATAAGTGATGTAACAGCTGCCGGCGGTCTGGTTCCCCCGGTTCTTGATGGTGACGGTGAACATGACATCATCCCCGGTATCCGGTTCTACCGGGAACCAGGCTATTTTTTCAATCGTCAGGTCCGGAGCGGTGGTTGCCAGTGAGGTGGTAGCCGTATTATTGGCTTCATTTGTCTCAAGGACATTTTTCTCGGGGTCGATGACCATCATTATCTCATGGCCGCCGCTTAACGCCGTCCAATGAATTAGCTTTTCTACGGTTTCGCCGGAACTGATTCTGCCCAGATAATAATAGTCAAGCAAATCGCCATCGATATAGCAGGCAATGTTAACCGAACCGACAACGCCGGAACCCTGGTTTTTGGCTTTTACGCTGAAAGTAACAACATCCCCCACGGCCGGGCTGGAAGGAGTATATGTAATGCTTTGGATAACAAGGTCGGCGGTGGGAGCGGCTACGGCAAAACCAACGCTGGCGGTAGCGGTATTGTTGCCCTCATTGCTTTCTACGAGGAAATTATCTTCATCAATGACGGCGAGGACACTTGCCGAATCGGACTGCGTTACCCAGGGAAAAGTAACAGAAAAAGTCTCGCCCGGCGAAAGAGGGCTGATATACGCGTGATAGTTATCCGATTCCCCGATGTAAAATTCAAGGTCACAGGATGTAGATGCGCAGACTCCCTTGTTTTTTATCGTGACGGTGAAATAGGTCATGTGGGAGATTAACGGCTTCTCCGGCGACCATGTAATGCTTTGAACATAAAGGTCAGAGGCCAGCGGCGGCACGGTTACCGTTAAAGAGTTATTGGTTTCATTAATCTCGGGGACAATTGCCGAGGTATCGATAATAGCCCTGACAACGTGCTCGTTGGTGCTGACTTCACGGGAAAAGGTCACGGTAGCGGTATCGCCGACATCAATACCCTGAACGAATTCCGATGCTTCATAAAAATCATCAATGTACAATGCCAGTGAGGAGTAGCTGGCGTTGCCGTTCCCGATATTTTTAATGGTGACGGAAACGGTAAGCTCTTCACTCTCCGTGCGGTTTTCCGGCCCGTATGTAATGCCGGTTATTGTCAGATCCGCCATGGCGGATATCTGGGTTTCGGTCTTCGTGTTATTTGTTTCATCGCTTTCCTGGACACGGTTCAATACATCGGCAAAGGCTTCAATACTGTGGAGCCCGGTCGTGGCTTTTAACGAATAAGTAGCTACAAATTCCTCTCCCGCATCCAAGGCGTCAATATCCCGGTAACCCCAGAGATTGCCATCGATAAAAAGTCCTACTTTGCAGGCGGCGGCGGTTTTATCCCCGTGGTTTTTTATCGTTATCGAATATTCGGCGTACTCGTCTGAAGACGGATTTTCCGGCGTCCATGAAATGTCTTCAACCACCAGGTCGGGAGCCAGGACGGAGAAAGCGCAGGACTCTTCATTGTTGTTTTCATCGGTCTCGATTACCGCCGCTTCGCTATCAATGACGATTTTGGCGATATGCGCGCCGGCTTTCGCTTTCCAGCTAAACGTACACGTTTTTATAGCACCGGCGGCCATTTGAGAAATAAATGCCGAACCGGCGGTGTAATCATCGATGAGTAAAAGAATGCGGGAAGTATCAGCCAGACTGTCTCCCTGGTTTTTTACGGTTACCGTGAAGCTTACCAGGTTATCAATGGATGGAGTTTGCGGTGACCAGGTAACGGATTGTATGGCCAGGTCAGGGCCGGCGGCGGCATATGCCCGGTCTTCAATTCCCGGCAGCGGGGTAATCAAGCCGGTTAAGAGACACAGCAATACAAGAAATCCGGGCCATGCCCGGTGTCTCATGAAATGCATAAATTCAACCTTCACGTGCAGGCTGATAAAAGGATACAACCGCCCGTATGGGTTGCGATTGGGCTTTAGCATGGAATTACCGATGGGGCTATCACCCAATTACGGGAGGATAGTAAGGAAAAGCACCAGTAACCTTAATAAAAAGGCGCAATTATGACGATGATATAAATGACACGGACGTCCGGTTAGATGATGCCTTTATCGGTAAGGGCGGCAATGTCCTGCTCGGAAAGGCCGAGCACTTCAGAAAGTACTTCCTGGTTATTTTCTCCGAGGAACGGGGCGTGATAGTCTATCTTCCCCGGTGTTTTAGACATCTTGAATAAAGACCCGGGCACTTTGACCTTGCCGGAAATCGGCTGGTCAACCTCGATTATCATGTTCCGGCTCAATAACTGCGGGTCTTTGCAGACCTCACTGAAAGACGGCAGGCGGGTGCAGGGTACGTCTGACTGCTTGAGAATGTCCTGAATTTCCTGGGTGGTCTTGGTTTTGGTCCAGGCGCTGATAACGTCGTCGATTTCCTGGCGGTGCTGGAAGCGTATGTTCTGGTTGGCGCCCAGCGGTGAATCGATGAGGTCTTTTCTTCCCATCGCGGTATAGAGACGGTGTACCTGGGAAAGCACGCCGGCATTGATAAAGACCCTGCCGCCGTCTTTAGCGGTGTAAAGGTTGCACGGTATCATCGCGGCGTGCTGGTTGCCCAATCGCGGCGGCTCGACATGATTAAGGAAAAAATAGGGGGCATATTCGATGGATGTCAACTGCCAGATGCAGTCCTGCATGGAAATATCGATAACCTGCCCCTCCCCCGTCCGCTGGCGATGAAAAAGCGCCCCGATTATGGACATGGCGGAAAAAAACCCGGATGAAAAATCAGCGATGGATACGGCGCTCCGCACCGGAGCATCCGGGAAGCCGGTGACGGCGGTCATGCCGCCCATTGCCTGGGCCACGGGGTCGAACCCCGGGTAATCACGCAGCGGGCCTGTCTGCCCGTAGGCGGAAATCGATGCATAGATGATTTTGGGGTTGATGGCGCATATCACTTTGCTGTCCAGCCCTAGTTTAGTCATTGTTCCGGGACTGAAATTTTCCACCAGCACATCTACCTTTTTAGCCAGTTCCTGGCAGATATTACGGCCTTTTTCCGTAGCTAGGTTCACGGTAATGCTTTTCTTGCCGCGGTTCAGGATAATAAACGGGCCGCCTTCATCTCCCTCGGTATGAGGAATATCGTGCCTGATCAGGTCGCCTGACTCCGGTCTTTCCAGTTTAATAACTTCCGCCCCGAGGTCTTTAAGCAGCAGGGTGCAGAACGGGCCGGAATACACCGAAGTAAGGTCGAGGACTTTAATACCTTCCAGAACGCTGGCCATGATTACCTCCCAGAAATGTGTTGATAAATTTATTGGATAGTGCGTGCGCCGGAACTTAGCGTTAAAACATTATACCATTAAGATTGTACCTTTAACAGCTTGGATAAGTGGCATTTGATAATTTTGGGGAAATACCCTGGATATTAAGGTGGAATTTGTTTGACATATCATAGCTATGGGTTATAGTATATGGCGATATTAAAGGATTACGCAGCTTTTAATACAGGAGGATGTTGACCAATGGCTGAAGGCAAATATGACAAGTACTTTATCACGGACAGCCCATGGAAGAAATTTGACTTTGTTATGGGCCCGATTATCCAGCGTATGGATGCCAAGACTATCCAGGGGAGTAATTTTTATTTCATTCACTGGGTACTCCCTCATGAAGAGCCTCATATGAAGGTGGGGCATCCCGCCCATATTCACAGCGAGGCGGAATTGCTGATACACATCGGAACCGACCCCAATAACCCCGACGCTCTGGGGGCGGAGGTGGAATTATATATGGGGCCGGAGCTGGAAAGGCATGTCATCACCCAGACTACTGTCGTCTTTATTCCCCCGAACTTTATCCACGCCCCGTGGAACCCGCTTAAAACTACCCGCCCCTGGATATTTATTGAAATCAACCAGGGCCTGCAGCACACGGAAAAATTCTATCCCCAGCTCCTCACCAGAGAGCACCGGGATAAGCTGGACTGGAATTTCTGGCATGATGACGCGATGAGTGTCGGCTATCCCAATATGGTCAAGCCGGAAGGTTGGAAATTTGCAGGAAAGGGACATGGCTAGACGGAGGGCAATATGGCTTATAAGATAAATACCAGGAAATGTCTTAAATGCGGCCTGTGCGTTACACAGTGTCCGGAAAAAGCTATCATGGTAGACGAAAAAGTAACTGAAGATGACGGGCTCACGCTCTATACCACCCGCATCGATGCCGGGAAATGTACCTTATGCGGCGAGTGCTTCTCTCATGAATGGTGGTGCCCCGCTAAGGCTATCGTTAAAGGATAACTGATAAAAAGGAGAACGAAAAGATGGCTAAAACAAAATTCGGGCATCTGATTAAGGAGTTTTCTTTTAAGGACTACGGGCCGGGCATGGTCCGGCAGGGCACCGAAATGAACGGCAAGTTCCTCGGCTATGATATTGATGTGCAATACGGAGCTTACTGGGCGGGCGGCAAGATGGGTAAAGCGCCTTATGGGGCTGAAGTGCATGACTTCGACCAGGTGATGATTTGGATGGGGATGGACCCGTACGACCCGGGTTACCTCGGGGCGGAAATAGAGTTTTGCATGGGCGCGGAAAAAGAAATTCACATGGTTACGACATCGACGGCGGTGGCGGTACCTAAAGGTACACCCCATATGCCGGCCACCATCGGGCGTATGGATGACCGCTTCATTTTTATGACCGTTTCTATCGCGCCGGAATTGAAAACCAAAACCGCCAAAGTGAGTGATAAACCGGGCGAGCCGGCCAATTTCATGCGCGCCAAATACCGGGAGAATCTTCAGCACCTGGCTTTCACACGGAACGGCCCCTGGCATTACGGAGCTTTGAACCAGGACACCCACGAGGGGGCGATTACGGAAATTCACGGTAAGGACTTTGAGTTCCACATGTCTTATGAAACGATGAACAAAGCCCCTTACCGCTTCGGGCCGATGCCGGATAAGCCCCACGTCCACCCGTATACCGAATTTCTGCTGTTCATGGGCACTGACCCGAATGATTTGAGTGTCTTACCGGCGGAAGTAGAGATGTACATGGGCAAGGAAATGGAAAAACATGTAATCACCAAGCCGTGTGTGGCCATACAGCCGGCCGGGCACGCGCATTGCCCGCTGATTGTTAACAAGCAGGACCAGCCGTGGATTTTTGCCGTTCTCCGTCCTTGGGGGCATACCGGCAAAGGCAAAGAGGGATACATTAAATAGTCTATTGACATAAAGTTGAGAGGAGCTGATATATGACTAAAGGCAAATATGATTACCTATTCAAGAAACTGGTCTACAATCAAATCCCCGGTGATGGAAAAGGCAAGCCGGAATATATTACCTGGCCCAAGGGTTCCGACCTGGAAGGGATGAATTTGAGCTTTGTCTGGGGTTATCATAATAAGGTGGGGCCGTGGGGAATCGGCGGCGAATACGGCCACGTTCATCCTTACGGTGAGCTTTTCCTATTCACCGGGCTGGATTACGATAATCCCAACCGGATGGACGCGGAACTGGAACTAACGATCGGAGACAAAGCGGAGACACACGTTATCGCCTCGCCTTCAATCGCCGTGCTACCCGCCGGGACATCGCACTTGCCCATCGTGGCGAAAAAAGTGAATAAGCCCTATGGCTTTCTGGCCATCTCGATGAGCGGCGAAGACAAGACCAAGGAACTGACCCAGCGTGAAAAAGCCTTTGTGCTGGCTAATAATTACGGGGACTGCATCCGGCGCCTGGAAATGCGGGACATGCACCGCAAAGAGGGCGGTAACGCGGATTATTTCTATTATTGGAACGGCAAAAAAGATGAAGGTTTTGTATTGTATTTTACCTGTGCGTTCCTCAACGGCACCGGCTATTGGCTTAAAGATGACCCGCATGTCCACCCTAATGATGAAGTACTGGTATTTATGGGTCTGGACCCGGATAAACCCGATTACCTCGGGGCGGAAATCGAGTTCCGCATGGGCGAAGAACAAGAGGTACATGTCTTTAATACGCCTACCGCCGTCGTCGCCCCCAAGGGGCTGGTCCATTGCCCGCTAATCACCCGGAAGGTGGAAAAGCCTTACGCTTTCACCGCTATTTGCCTGGCCCACGAACATGCAACAACGCAGCTTGGCGGCAAAGAGTGGAAGGGGTAAAAACCTCTCTCTAAAATGCGCAGAAGCCCCCCGATTTTATCGGGGGGCTTTTTGTTGTTTAAAAAACATCAGCACTTGGGTTTAAATATCAGGTTCCTGAAAAGCAGCGGCGGGATAATCGTTGTCAGCAGACTCATCAATATCAAAGCTGCATAGGCGCCCTGGGAAATCAGACCCTGGTTAAGCCCGATCAAGGCAATAATCATCGCCACTTCACCGCGCGGGGCCATGCCCAGCCCGATAACCATCGAGTCTTTCCAGCAAATGCCGGATAATTTGGCGGGAAGCCCGCAGCCTATCAGCTTGGTAAGCAAGGCGACAACGGTGAGTACCAGGATAAACACCAGCAAACTCCATGAAATGGCATGCATGTCCATTAACACGCCCAGAGAAATGAAGAAGATAGAGGCAAAGATTATCTGTAAATGGTGTGCCCCTTCCCGGAATATCTTGCCGGAATCCAGCTTTAATTTGGCAAAAGACGCTCCTGCCAGGAATGAACCCACGATGGCTGAAAGCCCCACAAGCTCGGCGGCCATGGCGTACAGGAAAGCTATCATCATCGCGAAGATAAAAATAGATTCCGGATATGTATGGGCAATTTTCGTTTTATCCATACGCACCAGAAATCTTCTAAGGACGAATTGCCCGAGTGCGCCGCCTACAATGATAAAACCTATTGCCTTGGCGGCGGTAATCAGCAGCGCAACAGCGGATAATTCACCGGAAACAACCCCTTCCGAGACGGACAATGCCAGCAGCGCCAGCACGTCATCGATTACGGCTGCCCCGATAATCGCTTTAGCCGCGTCTGTCTGGAGTTTACCCATCTCCCGGAGAACGTTGGCGGTGATGGCGATACTGGTGGCGGTTAACGCTGTACCGATAAAAATGGATGCTTTAAAATCAAAATCAAACCATTCGGCAACGAAAAATCCGCCGATTGCCGGTACGATAACACCCAGCAGGGCGATAAAAAAATATTTAGCTTTCGTGATTTCTTTTATCTCGAATTCCAGCCCGATGGTAAAGAGCAGGACGATAGCCCCCAAATGCGCCATGGTGGAAACAAAATCGGTATACGTAATCAGGTTAAGCAGGCTTGGCCCTACCACAATGCCGGCTAAAATAATCCCCACGACGGCGGATTGGTTAATGCGGTAAGAAATAAGATAGCCTGCCAGCGCCACGAACAGCAGCAGCGTCATCTGGAATTGGGTATTCGCAAATATTTCTGAAACGGACAAAGTTATCTCCTCATATCTATCATGAATTAATGAGAATCTTATACAACTGCACTATTATAACATGTTATCAGGAATTTTGAGGAACGTATTATCTATAATTTATACCGTTAAACTGGTGCATGGTTGCGGATGAATATAGTCCGGCTTGCTCCCGGTAAACAGTTATTCATTTTAACCGGTATTGAGGTATAATGATATAACTATTCAAATACATCTCAAAGAATGATATGAATATCCTTTTTATTCATGAAGTCGATTGGCTGAAAAAGGTCGTATTCGAGATACATAATCTGGCTGAAATTCTGGCCGCGCGCGGGCATAATGTCTACGCCATCGACTACGAGAATACCTGGGAGAAAAGCCGATTCTGGGACCTGGGTACTTTTAAAACTCAAGAATTCAATGGTATCTCAAGAGCCGTGCCGGGGTCTTCAGTATCTTTAAGGCGCCCCGGCTTTGTAAAGATACCTGTTATCAGCCGGTTGTCCGCCGGCTGCACTCATTATTTTGAAATTAAGAAGACGGTTAGCGAAAAGAAAATCGATGTTATCATGCTCTATGCCGTTCCTACCAGCGGCCTGCAGACCATAAGTATTGCCAGGAAACTCGGCGTCCCCGTAGTCTTCAGGTCGATAGACATGCTGCACGGTCTGGTGCGCCATCCTGTTTTGCGTTTGGCCACCAGGTATCTCGAGAAAAAGGTATATCCCCGGGCAGATGCCATACTGACCATCACGCCCAACCACACCCGGTATGTCATCGAAATGGGTGCCGCTAAAGCGAAGGTTAAACTGCTGCCCATGCCGGTCGATACCGGCCTGTTCTATCCCGGCGTCGATTGCTCGGAAGTACGCCGGAAATGGGGTTATACGGAGGGGGATAAGATAATCATCTTCATCGGGACGCTTTTTGAGTTCAGCGGTATGGATGGCTTTATCCGCGAATTTCCCCGTGTCCTGGAGCGGGTACCGGCAGCTAAACTATTGATGGTAGGTGACGGCCCGCAGCGTAAAAAGCTGGAACGCATTATCAATGAGCTCAAGCTGGAAAAACAGGTAACGCTAACCGGTTTTCAGCCTTACCAGACGATGCCGCAATATATCAATCTGGCCACTTTATGTATCAATCCTTTTCTCGACACGGAGGCAACGAGGGACATCTTCCCGGGCAAAATCATCCAGTACATCGCCTGCGGCAAGGCGGCCGTGGTCACGCCGCTGCTGGGCATAACCAGCCTGATTCCCGATGAATCTAAAGGCGTCATTTATGCCGCTGATGCCGCTGAAATGGCGCATAAAGCCGCCGATTTGCTGGCTTCGGATGAAAACCGGCGGAAATCGGAGCAAGCCGGCATCGACTATGTAAGGCAGGTGCACGACCAGCAGAAAATCGGGCAGCAACTGGAGGCGGAGCTGCAGCAGATAGTGAACGGTAATCCCCATAGCGCTGCAGGGTAACGGTGCATTGATTAAAGGCTATTAATATTGTAAGATAAGGCCAAACCGTTCTAAGACGCAGCTATAAGAATTACTGATTCTGGACTTTGAAATGGAGACCGCTAAATGAAAGTTCTTGTTGTCGGCGGGGCCGGTTACGTTGGGGGAGCGCTTACCGATTTGCTGCTGAAAACCCAGCATGAAGTCCGTGTCTACGATGCTTTGCTTTATGAAGAATGTTACCGCAAGCCGGTGGATTTTGCCTATGGAGATGTGCGCGACCACGAGAAGCTGCAGCCGCACCTGGACTGGGCGGATGTCACCGTCTGGCTGGCGGCCCTGGTGGGCGACCCGGCCTGCGCCCTGAATCCGGACGTGAGCATCGCCATCAATCAGGAGTCGGTCAAGTGGCTGGCCGGGCACTTCAACGGACGGATTATTTTCCTGTCCACCTGTTCGGTCTATGGAGCCAGAAACGGTGTTCTGGATGAATCATCGCCGACCAATCCGCTATCGGTCTACGCTTCCACCAAACTCGAGGCGGAACGCTATCTGGCGGACAAAAACGCCTTGATTTTCAGACTCGGTACGCTGTTCGGCGTTGGTGACGTTTTTTCCCGCATTCGCCTTGACCTGGTGGTCAACACGCTGGCGGTCAGAGCCTATAGCGTAGGTAAGATTTCCGTTTTCGGCGGCGACCAGTTCCGCCCGCTGCTGCACGTCTGCGACGCGGCTCAAGCCATCGTCGATAATCTGGCCACCGGCCATAAGGGGATTTTCAACCTGCATAAGCAGAACGTGCGCATCATCGACCTGGCTTACCAGGTGCGCAACCATTTTCCTGACCTTATCATTGAGCAGGTGGAGCGCAAGTTTGAGGACACCCGCAACTACCGCGTCAGCAGCGATAAAGCTAAAAACACGCTGGGGTTTAATCCCGCGTATTCCATTGACACCGGCATCGAAGAAATCAAAGCCCTTCTCGAGCAGGGGCGGCTAAGAGACCCGGAGAATCCGCGTTATACCAATCAAAAGTTCCTCTCTATGTCCAATACTCATCTGCAGGGGTAATAATATGTCAGCGACGGATAAACAGGGAAATGACGGCGTCAGGTTAATTGAGGGCGGTCTGGCGGTTGACGACCGCGGCACGGTCGGCTACGTTAACGATTTTAATTTCAGCGGGGTAAAACGGTTCTACACGGTGACCAACCACCGGGCCGGCTTTGTCCGTGCCTGGCACGCGCACCGCCGCGAAGCCAAATACGTTACCGTCACGCGGGGCGCCGCCGTCATCGGGGCGGTGAAAATCGATAATTGGGAAAAACCCGCCAAAGACAGCCATGTCAGCCGGTACGTCCTTGCCGCCCGGAAACCGGCGGTGCTTTACATCCCGGCGGGCTACGCCAACGGCTTCATGTCGCTCACCGATGATGCTACGCTGGCCTTTTTCTCGACGGCAACGGTCGCAGAGTCCCAGGGTGATGATATCCGCTACGATGCCCGGTACTGGGACATCTGGCAGGTGACCGAACGGTAAAGTATAGATAGAAAAATGACCATCAAAGTGATAGTTCTCGGCGGTTCCGGCATGTTGGGCTCCATGGTCGCCGATTGCCTTTCCAGAGACAGGAACTTCAAAATAGCGGCTACGGTGCGGACGGAAGAGCTGGCCGCCAGATGCCGCGAACGCATCGGTAATGTTGACTGGCTGCTTTTTGACGCCGGCGCGCCGGATATCGATAAAGCTCTGGGCGTTATCGATGGCTATGCCTGGGTGGTTAACGCCATCGGCATCACCAAGCCGCTGGTGCATGATAACAATGCTTTTGAGGTGGAACGGGCGATAAGGATTAATTCAATGCTGCCTTATCATATCGTTAGAAAAGCCGAAGCTAACCAAGCGAAGGTCATCCAGATAGCTACCGACTGTGTCTATTCCGGTAAAAAAGGGCATTACGCGGAAAGCGATGAATTTGACCCGCTGGATGTTTACGGCAAGACCAAGAGCCGCGGCGAGGTAGCCGTTCCCCATAATTATCTCCTGCGCTGTTCCATCATCGGCCCGGAACCCAAAGAGCACAAATTTCTCCTGGACTGGTTTCTGGGACAGCCCCGGAATGCCGGGGTAAACGGTTACGCCAATCATAGCTGGAA
>DAOUGB010000162.1:0-6432 GCA_034429595.1 Dehalococcoidales bacterium | reverse complement strand
ATCGCCCCGAAGCCGGAGACCATGACCAGCATACCCTGGCCCGTGGCGCTGATATTCAGAATCTCCGGGTCCTCCGTAAACATGGAAAGCAGCTGCGCGTAAGGAGCGCCTAAAATCATGGCGATGGCGGTGAAGATAAGCACGGCCAGTATTATTTTTTGCCCCTTGATGTAGCGCCATCCCTCGATGATGTCTTGCAGAGAGTTGCCTCCCTGGAAAGTCCGGGTCTGGGCGCTCGTGGGGGGCACGAAGAGAATAAAGACCCAGGACATGATAATCATGGCGGTCATTATGGCGTAAACTACCCAGAAACCGACGACATCGATAAGGATGCCCGCCAGCGCCGGGGAAAGAATACGGAAAACGTTCATCCCCAGGTTGTTCAGGGAAATGGCGTTCATCAGGTGTTCCGGCTTGACGATTTCCGAGATGATGGCGGAGCGGGCTGGCATCATTATCCCCATCACCGCCCCCTGCAGGAGGGCGCTGACCGCCAGCACCCACCATGATTCCGGGTGCTCCTCGCTTAAGTAGCCGAAAACAATGGCGAGCGTCGTGCCCAGCGTAATGAGAATGGAAATAATCTGGCATACCTGTATCACGGTCTTTTTCTGCAGGCGGTCGGCCAGCACGCCGCCGGGCAGCGTTAGTAAAATCATGGGGATGGCGTTGGCCAGGGCCAGCACGCCGAGGACGGCGCCGGAGCCGGTGATGCGGTAAACAAGCAGATTGCGCGCCAGCATCTGCATGTTCATGGAAGACCAGTGCCCGACCATCGAGAAGTAGTAAAGGCGGTAGACGGGCGTCTGGAAGGACACGAACGTCCTGGAGAGATACTGCCTGACCGGGCCGCTGCCGGGGCTATCCTCCGCCCCGGTGATGTGCTCCCTGGGTTTGTCTGATTTGTAGCTCATAATTATTCAGCCGGGAAAATAACGCTTCCACTATTGTACACAAACAGGCATATCTGAACAAGAAAGTTCCGGAATCCGCGCGTTGTTCCGCAGCGGTAAAACTGATAAGATGGTTCTAGAAAAAAGTAAGGGGTTAAAATGTCCGTCCTTTCCGAGCATGATATCCGCCGTTTAATCAAGCAGAACCCGCCGCTCGTCGAGGGGTGGGTAAACCTCGATGAGCAGGTGCAGGCCAACGGCTTCGACCTTACGCTGCGCGATATCTCCGTCATGCAGTCGGGCGGGCAAATTGCGGCTGCCAACAGCGGGCGCGCTTTAGCTGATCTTGCGCCCCTGCCGTTCGATGCCCTGGGCTTTAGTGGCCTCCCCGCCGGCATCTACATGGTGACCTATAACGAGATCGTCCACCTGCCCAAAAATATCATGGCTTTAGGCCGCCCCCGCTCCAGCCTGCTGCGCTGCGGCGTCAGCGTGGGGACGGCGGTCTGGGACGCCGGGTATGAAGGGCGCTCGCAATCTTTGCTGATAGTCCATAATCCGCGCGGCTTCCGCGTGCAGCAAAACGCGCGCATCACGCAGCTTGTCTTCATGGAACTGACGGGGGAATCCAAAGGCTATCAGGGCGTCTACCAGAACGAAAATATTTAGGGTTTTTGTGCATAAAAGAAGGCCCTGTCGGTATCGTCCGTGCCTTCAATAAGCTCGCGCTGCGGGTTGAAAGAATGAACCCTGATATTGGTAAAGCCGGCCTTTTCCAGAGCCGATTTTACATCTTCGCACGGGTACCATGTCTGGTGCAGTAAGATATCGGAGCGCTTCCAGAGCGCGCCCTCCGGCTGGAAAACGGTGCAATGAAATTCGCCGGTCTTGTTTTCCTCGTTATAACTGCCCCGGAGGGTATACAAATATTCCGGTGTTTCCCTGACCGCATTATATGTTTTCATATTTACTTCGAAGTGATATTTTGTAGTCAGATCAAAGATGAAAATCCCGCCGCCAACGAGGCATGCAAAAACATTCTTAAATACCCGCTCCAGTCCCTCAAGAGTCATCACGTGGTTCAGCGCATCGAAGGTGGAAAACGCCGCGTCATATTCCGGCGGCAGTTTAAAATCCCGGGCGTCTTTGGGAAAAAACTCGGCGGCGGCGGCGTTTTCTTTCGCGTAGCGGAGCATCTCTTCAGAGCCGTCAATGCCGGTTACTTTATAGCCTTTTTCCAGCAGGATTTTAGCCAGCTGCCCGGTGCCGCAGCAGAGGTCGAGAACCCTGGCTCCATCGGGGAGTTTATCTCCGGCGATTGCTTTCAGGGCGGGGAAAATGTTTTCCCCGTAGGCGTGCCACTCCCGGTTATACAGCCAGGCAAAAGCGTCATAATCGGCATAGCGTTTCATGCCTGAATCATAGCACAGGGAAGAGCGTTTGAGAAGAGGTTAGCGGAACTGCCCGGCCACGTAAGCCGGCACTTTAACCGTCCCCATTAATACGGGTTTCTGGTGGCAATCGCTGCCGCCGGTCATCATCAGGTGGTGTTTTTTGCAGAAATCCAGATAGTGCGCGGTAGTGGCGGCATCGCTGCGGGAATGCCAGCACTCTATCCCGTCGATATATTTCATCAAATCTTCCTCGATAATTTTCGTTTGTTCCGCTAGGTCTTTGGTAACGCTTATGAGTGAGGTGCCGTTGGGGTCGTTGGGGTGGGCTAAAACGAGCCGTCCGCCCGCGTTCCTGATGAGCTTTGATGCCTCTTCCGGCGGCAGGGGATACTTGGGGACATCGCACTTGACCAGGTATTTATCAAAGGCTTCCTGGCGGCTGCCCGCCACGCCCTTTTTTATCAAATAGTTGGCGATGTGCGGGCGTCCCAGCACGCCATCGGCGGTTTCCAGTATTTGTTGCAGGTCGGCGGCGGTAAAAAGAGGTCGGCCTTCTTTAGTGAATTCCGCGTTGAGGTTATCGATTATCTTATGCGCCCGCGTTTCCCGGTGCTCGCTCACCAGGCGCAGCTTTGCTTTAAGCGCGGCGTTATTGTAATCATAGCCGTAGCCCAGGAAATCCAGCGATACGGACTTGTCATTGATGGCGGCAGTCACGTTCAGTTCCACGCCCGTAACGTAACGGATGCCGTTTTGGGCGGCCAGCTTTGCCGCCTCACCCTGGTGGGCGATGTTATCATGGTCGGTAATGGCAAGAAAGCCGATGTCCCTGTTTTTGGCTTCCTGAAGCACCTCCCCGATGGTCATAGCGCCGTCGGAGCCGGTTTTGGTGTGGATGTGTAAATCTATTTTCATATTTCTCTCATCTGTCATTGCTTCGCCGCTTCACTCCTCGCAATGACGCGTTATCTACTTCCTCTCGTATTTCGTGATATACCAGTCCTCCGGCGGGTCTTTGGCGGTATCCACCACCAGGTGGACCAGCGCCAGCCCCGGGTTGGCCTTTTTCAGCTCGTCCAGAATGACCGGTTCGAACTTCTTTTTGTTATTAAGATACGCTTCTTCGGTCAGG
Organism: Dehalococcoidales bacterium; assembly: GCA_034429595.1. Lineage (GTDB taxonomy): Bacteria > Chloroflexota > Dehalococcoidia > Dehalococcoidales > RBG-16-60-22 > RBG-13-51-18. Next base: position 3,013 of record DAOUGB010000162.1, on the reverse strand, counting down.
GCGTTGGAAACGTAATTATCTTTATCCCGCGCCAGTATCCGTTTGATGGATACCTCCTGCGGGCAGTCCGTCTGCAGGATAACAAAAGCTGCTTTATGCCTGGCGGCGATGGCCGCCGCCTGCTGCCGCAGCGCCTGGGTGACGAAGGTGGCATCCAGAATGACGTTCTTTTCTTTTTTCAGGGCCTCGTCCGCCATCTCGAACATCACGTCGTAGACCGCCGTCCGCTTCTTCATGTCCCCGGCTACTTTGGCATCGAACACGTCCTGCCCTTTCAAAACATCCAGCCGGATAAGGTCGGTGCGCAATAGCTTGCCGCCCTTGATTTTGTGCACTTCCTCCGTGGTTTCCGTCTTCCAGGTGCCCGGCAGTCCGCAGGCGATGAGTACAAAGCCCGGCTTTAATTCATTTTTAATAAATGCCTTGAATGGTTCACGCATTGCAGTCCTCCAACACTCCGTTGTCATTCTGAGCGAAGCGAAGAATCTCGGGGTGGAGAGGTAGTCTGGATTCCCGAGTCAAGCCCGAGAATGACGTGTAATTATTCTATTATCATCTCCAGCTCGATCTCATCCCGTATCGGTATGCGGTCGTTGCCGATGAACGGTATCTCCGGCTTTAAACGGCGCGATTCTTCAATGGCGTTGGGGTAGATGGCGCTTATGCGGAATCCCCGCCTTTGCCAGAACCGCAAGGCCCGGGTGTTATCGTTGGTGGTTATCAGCCAGAGTCGTTTGCAGCCTTCTTTAGCCGCCGCATTTTTCACCGCGTCCACTAAAGCCGACCCCACGCCTTTTCCCTCCGCCAGGCTATTCATGGAGGTTATCTCGCACTCTTTATCTTCCACGTTGTAGGTTATCAGCCCGGCGTAATTGCCTTCATAAATGGCGATAAAGCCGGGGAGTTCATCCGGGCGGTGGACTTTCCCGCGCGTGACTATTTCAGGCCCCGCCCACCACTCCTTGAGCAGGTCGATTATCCATTGCTTATCGGCCTTTTTTAACGGGCGTATTTCAAATAGTTGCACCTGATATTCACTCTTCAATATAGCTCTCCGCCAGCTTAAAGTAACCGTGCGCGTTGGCGGCTATTTTATCTTTTGCCGCGGCGGAGATATACGGGTCGTCGTACTGGAAACAGCCCACCTTGCCCCGCACGTATGCCCGGTAGCATTTATAGAAATTGAGCAGCTTCAGCAGCTCTTTATCCCCGCTCTTTTGCACATAAGCATCGATAAAGCTTTTAGAGAGGTCAGCGCGGTGGTAGTGGTCGAGGTCCATCGCCAGAAAAGCTATGTCCGCGGCCACATCGGTATATCTTAACCGGTCGATGAACTCGATGCAGTCGTAAATGCAGATGCCGTTGTGAAAACAGATGTGGTTGGCATGGAGGTCGCCGTGGCAGTCCCGCACCTTGCCTGCATCCATGCGCTTCAGGAAAAGGGCGCGGTTGTCTTTAATAAAATCTTCGGTATAGCTCTTTAAAGCTTCGTACGTTTCCGGCTCGATGATGATGCCGAAGTACTTTTCCGTCTGCTCGAAGTTTTCTGAAGTGTTCTTGATGACCGCCTCGATGCCGCCCTCCCGGGTAATCTCCGGGCTGGTGGCGGCTTTCAGGTGGAAAGCCGCGATGATGTCCGCTACCTGCCCCACCATTTCCGCCGTGACTTTGTTCTTAACGAGGAGCGCGTCCATCATTTTATCCTGGGGCAGGCGGCGCATCTTGACGGCGTACTCTTTTACCTCCCCTTTTCCCCCGATGACCGCGCGGCGGTTATCGTAAGAAATAGGGACCACATCCAGATAGGTATCCGCGCAGAGGCGGCGGTTGAGTTCTACTTCTCTCCGGCAGTAATAAAGGCGCTTCTCCAGCGTGGTGTAGTCCAGGAAGCCCATGTCCACCGGCTTCTTGATTTTATAGACGTATTCCCCGGCGATGCAAACATAGGAAATCTGGGTCTGCGCCAGCTCCACGCGCGGTGGATGGTCTGGATAGACTTCAGGGTCGAGCAATGCCTGGATAAGTTCCGGCAGTTCCGCCATTAGCAAATTCCCAATAAAGGATTGGTGTTATTTGGCAGCCTTGGCCTGCGCTTTTTGCTTTTCCTTGAGCAGCTTCTTGGCTTTAAGGTGCTTGCGCATGGCGACTCTTTTTGTTTTATTCATCAGATATATGATAGCTTAATCAGCGCTGCTTGTCACTATCCTTCACCCATTCCGCGAATCTCTTAAACGAGCGGTCGTAGGCACGCTCTATTTCCGGCGGGAAAGCGCAGGCGGGCAATTCCTCCATCTCCAGGTGGTAGGCGATGCACTCGCAGCATCTGCCCTTGCGGGAACAGGGTTCGTAGGTGCAGTTGCACTTAGCTTTGTTGTCTTTTAAGTTACATTCCATATATCATAATCTCAAGTGTATTTTGGGGGCTTTTTATTTTCTTAACTGATAGCGAAGTAATGTTATTTTCCCATTTATTTATATGCCCTATTTCATATTTCCCAGAATCATCTTTTGCCGAAAAGAAAATCGCATCAATAGGAATTTTTACCAGGTTGTCTATGTCTTTTGTAGAATGATTCTTTAAATAACATTTTAAAATGATGCTAATTTCTGCGTACGGCTTTAATAGACACTCAATGAATCGCTCATCAAATTCTGGGACTACCCTTTTTATTGCCTCTCTAATCTCTTTTCTTTTCTTAGAATCATTATTACCCCATGTAACTGGTTCGATGTTATCAAGTCTTGCCTTGAATAATAATTTCGCCATCTATTTTTCTCTCTTTGATTTGTGTTTTTGAGATTTGAATTGGTTATTGTATCTTGGTTATTGTTTCTTGTCCTAGACGTATTTCTTCCGCATCGCGTCGGCCAGCTCCGCCAGCAGCTGCAGCGCTTTTTCCGCCCCGTCTTCCGTCAGGGAAGCCGCCAGGCCGCAGCAGGGCATCAGCAGGCTGTGCTTGACGATGTCTTTAATGGAGAGGCCGTTATGGCGCGTAAAGGGCGCCATCGCTTC
>DAOUGB010000161.1:0-3937 GCA_034429595.1 Dehalococcoidales bacterium | reverse complement strand
TTTCTTCCGCATTCAGCAGGGTCTGCCTTCGTTCCAGGTATGTGCGGTAATTGCAATTGTAGGATATGAGCTTGCCGCGGTCGATCTCCACTATACGCAATGCCAGCTTTTGCAGAAACGCGCGATCATGGGTTACAAAAATAATAGTCTTATTATATCCCTGCAGGAAATCTTCCAGCCAGACTATGGTGTCGATATCCAGGTGGTTGGTGGGCTCGTCAAGCAGGAGAACATCCGGGTCGCCGGCCAGCGCGCGCGCCATAAAAACCCGACGTCTCATTCCGGCGGATAAAGTTTGAAATTCAGCGTTTTCATCAAGCCCCATCCGGCTGATGATCGTTTCGACCCGGAGATGATGATTCCAGGCTCCGGATGACTCCAGCCGGTGTCCAATAAGTTCGAGTTTGTCCAGCAATTCATCATCATCGCCGTTTGTGGCGATTCGCGAGGTGAGGTGGTGATACTCCTGCAGCAGTTCAAAATTATCAAGGCCGCCGGCGGCCACGATGTCGTAGACCGAGCCTGACAGGTCATCCGGAACATCCTGCGGCAGCAGGCTTACACGGATGTCGTTGCTTTTAATAATTTCTCCTGCGTCAGGAACAATACCGCCGGCAAGCACTCTCAGCAGAGTGGACTTGCCGGAACCGTTGCGGCCCAGCAGCCCGATTCGTTCACCGGTTTCAATTTGCAGCGTCACGTCCGCCAACAGCAGCGGCCCGCCGAAACTGACCGAAACATTATTAAGCCATATCAATCTCATGACGTCGTATTATCACATTTCTTAAATTGCAGCATCATCCATTGCTTATTTGTTTCGTCCATCGTGGATTTGCATCTGTTGTGTAAATATAGATCCACTATAATTCCTTTCTTTCCAATATTGATAATTGACAGAGATCATAAGATATGTTTAAAGCAACCCATCAAAAGAACACAAGGGGAGGTCGTGTCGTCGGCCTGAGAGTTCCGTAGATTGAACGGATAACCCTCATAACCTGATCTGGGTAATGCCAGCGTAGGGATGATTAGAAATATAACCCCTTGTGTTTTGAATTAAAGCACAGGGGGTTTTTGTTTGCGGCAAAAATGTATACAGGCCATAAAAGACGGCAGTCTCTATCTCGTTCTCAGTGAAGAATATGGGGGCGCAAAGCCCCTGATGCGCATCGCCCAAGAAGCGACGGCCGGGGGTGTCGATATTCTCCAGATGCGGGAGAAGCATAAATCACCAGAAGAGTTGATAGGTTTGGGACGCCGGCTTGCCTCTTTATGTAAAGAAAATGGGGTGACCTTTGTAGTCAATGATGATCCCCTGCTGGCCGGGAAACTGGAGGCGGACGGAGTTCATCTGGGGCAGGAAGACATACGGCAATATCCGGTAAACACGGTGCGGCAGATGATCGGAGCAGATAAAATCATCGGCTTGTCCACCCACTGCCTGGAACAGTTTCAGCGGGCAAATCAGATGGATGTGGATTATGTGGCCTTCGGCCCTCTTTTCCCCACCAAAACAAAAAGTTACCATATTGGAACCGGCGACGTTTCCCGGGTGCTGCAAACGGCATTGAAACCCGTGGTTTTTATCGGCGGCATCAACACGGATAATCTGGATCTTCTTTTGGCCGCAGGAGCGTCTAATATAGCTCTGATCCGGGATATCATGCAGGCGGAGGACGTTGCCGCGCGGACAAAATGGTACAAGAACCGATTGATGACCAATAAAAGAAACGGGAAAGCTATATGAAAGTCAGGATTAACGGCGTGGATGAAATGATCTCCGAGGCAACTTTGACGCTGCAGCAACTGATTGCCGACCGCGGGCTGTCGCCCAAAAAGATTGTCATCGAGCTTAATCTCAGCATTGTGCCCCGGGAACAATGGCCGCAGATAACTTTGCAGGACTCGGATATTATTGAAATAGTCAGTTTTGTCGGAGGTGGATAATGAAAGAAGATAGTTTGGAAATCGGCGGGGTTAAGATCAACTGCCGGCTTTTTGTCGGAACAGGCAAGTTTTCCGGCCATGCGCTGATGCGGGAGGTGCTGCTGGCTGCAAAGGCTGATGTCACGACGGTAGCATTGCGCAGAGTCGAGAGCGGGGCCAAGGCGGACAACATTCTGGATTATATACCATCCGGGTGCAAAGTTATGATCAACACCTCCGGGGCGAGAACGGCTGATGAAGCGGTCCGCATCGCCCGGCTGGCCAGAGCCGCTGGCGCTGGAAACTGGATCAAGATCGAGGTTATCGCCGACAATCGTTATCTTCTGCCGGACAATCTGGAAACATTGAAGGCCACTGAAACGCTGGTTAAGGAAGGTTTTGTCGTCTTTCCCTATATGAGTCCGGATCTCTCCGTGGCCCGCCGGCTGGCCGAATGCGGTGCTGCCGCGGTGATGCCCTTGGGGGCGCCGATCGGCTCCAACCGGGGATTAAAGACAAAAGAACTGGTGGCGATTATGATTAAGGAAATCAGGGCGCCGATCATTGTGGACGCGGGACTGGGGAAACCGTCCGATGCCTGTGAATGCATGGAAATGGGATGTGCAGCGGTGCTGGTCAATACCGCCATCGCCGTTTCCCGGAATCCAATCGATTGCGCCCGGGCATTCAGCCAGGCAGTCCAGGCGGGAAGACTGGCTTACTTAAGCGGCCTGGCCGAAAGTGTTGATGAAGCCAGAGCATCTTCACCCCTGACGGGCTTTTTGCGCGATGGAGATTGAGGTCCGGCGATGAGCTATTACGATTACTCTGGCCGCTATAAAAATGGACAAGGAAGCGCCGCCGCTGCCGTTGGTAATGAGGATGTCGAACGGGCCCTGGCCGGGGAAGAACCTTCGCCGCTCGATTTTTGGGCCCTGCTTTCCCCCGCTGCGGAGAACTATCTGGAACGCGCGGCGGAAACGGCGCAGGAGATTACACTACGGCATTTCGGCAGAACCATCCAGCTCTATGCGCCGATTTATGTGTCGGATTACTGCGACAACCAATGTCTTTATTGCAGCTTTAACGCCCGCAACAGAGGGCCCAGAAAAAAACTCAGTCTGGAAGAGGTCGAACGCGAAGCGGCTTTTATGGCGGAAGCGGGCTTGCGTCAGATACTGCTGTTAACGGGAGAATCGAAGAAGGAGAGCCCGCTCGATTATCTGCGGGAGTGTGTTCGTATATTGCGGCGCCACTTCAGTTCGATTGCTATTGAGGTCTATCCCCTCGCCGTTGAGGATTATCAATCGCTGATCGCCAGCGGCGTCGACGGACTGACCGTTTATCAGGAAACATACGATGAAGAGATTTATAAAAGTGTGCATCCTGCCGGTCCGAAGCGCAATTTCCGATTTCGTCTGGAAACGCCGGAGCGGGGAGCGCAGGCCGGTATGAGGCAGGTCAATATCGGCGCTCTGCTTGGGTTGGCGGATTGGCGAAGAGAAGTGTTTGCTCTGGGAATGCACGCCCGATACTTGCAGGATCGATTCCCTGACGTGGAAATCGGAGCATCTGTTCCCAGGCTGAGGCCGCACGCCGGCGCATTTCAGAGCATGTGCGCGGTAACCGACCGGAACATGGTGCAGATTATTCTGGCTCTGCGCCTGTTTATGCCCCGTTTGAGTATCGCTCTTTCGACGAGAGAAACATCCCGTTTCCGGGATCACCTTATTCCGCTCGGTGTTACCCGGATGTCGGCGGGGTCCGCAACGAGCGTCGGCGGCTACACTACACCGGCGGCGGAGGGCAATGCGCTGTCCCAGTTTGAGATTGCCGATCACCGGAGCATCCCGGAAGTTATGGCTGTAATTCGACAGAAAGGGTACGAACCTGTTTTTAATGATTGGATTTTCGGGATATGACCCTGGAATTTTATGAACATCTGACGCAAAAAATAGGCGAAAATAATGTCGGCAGGCTCAGGAAAATCAAAGTCGGAATTGCCGGAGCC
>DAOUGB010000160.1:0-3868 GCA_034429595.1 Dehalococcoidales bacterium | reverse complement strand
CACCTCTCAAAGACCAACTTTTTAAACGAAGGACTCCAGGTAAAAGACGAGACGGCATAAGCGGTGCTCGCTTTACTTTATTGTAAAACACGAGAGGAGGATATCATGAACGATAATATCACAAAAATTGGTGGAGCTGTTTTGATTGGCGGATTGGTCGGAGCGGCCATTGCGCTTTTATATGCACCTAAGTCGGGACGCCGGACAAGAAGAGATATCCTGAGGACGGCGCGTAATGTAAAAAATAGTACGACGGATATGATTGATGATGCTATTGATGATGTGCATGATATCATTAATGATTTAAGGGATAAAGCTTCTGAGGTGGTAGGTCAGGGAACGGGTTTGACAGAGAAAGCTAAGAAAGAAATAATAGCAACGCTTGAACAGGGTCAGAAAACGATAGAAAAACAGAAACAAAGATTTACAGAGGCGCTCAGCAGAAGTTGATGCTGAAGTAAATAAAAGCACCTGTGTCGTCGATATCTCAAAAACCGGCAAAAAGCGACCGTTCGCTGCAGAAAAAGACACGCAATAGTTCCGGCAGCCCGTCGCCTTTGCCGGCTTCCTTATCAAAAGGTTCTGGAACTTAAAATTCCAGCTTTTTCGGTTTTTTATCTTTGCCAATACGGCATATAATTCCTCCCAATTTATGACAATCACGTCGCGGCAGGCGACTACCGGAAAAACATAATTCATTTAACTTGACAGAGATATTTATTTGATATTTTATCAAAGTATCAATAAGATAGCTTCCCGGTCGGATTTAATGGATGGACCGGTCAATGCAAAAGAGTAACGAAAGGAGCTGCTTTCATGAAATTCGAACATCTTTTTGAACCTGTCGCCATCGGAAAAATGATCGTCCCCAACCGTGCAGTCATGCCCGCCATGGGCAGCGCATATGCCACAGCCGACAACAAAGCCGGAGACAAACTGGTGGCCTATCTCGAACGTCGCGCCCGGGGAGGCGTCGGATTGATTATCGCGGAGATCTGCGCGATCGATCCGCGCGGCAGGGCTCTTCCCAATGAATTGGGCGGCTGGAACGATGATTTTATCCCCGCACTGGCGCGCATCCCCGAAGCCGTGCATCGTCATGGTGCAAAAGCAGCCATCCAACTCCATCACGCCGGTCGTGAAACCCTGCCCAATATCATCGATGGCGCGGTTCCCGAGGCTCCTTCAGCCATCCCGAGCGTTATCTACCGGCAACCCTGTGAAGCCATGAGTCTCGAACGCATTGCCGAAATTATCGAAGCTTATGCCGCCGCCGCCGGCCGTGCTCAGGCCGCCGGATTCGACGCCGTGGAAATCCACGGAGCGCACGGCTATTTGATTTCCCAGTTCCTTTCGCCTTTCACCAACCATCGCGAGGATAAATATGGCGGCGACGATGCCGGCAGGTCGCGTTTTCTGGTGGAAGTCATTGCTGCCGTACGGAAGAAAACCGGCCCGGATTTTCCCATTATCGTGCGGGTTTCGGCTGACGAGATCATCGCGGACGGCTATCATCTGGAATTCATGCAGGCTTTAGCTCCGCAACTGGTTGCCGCCGGAGTGAACGCCATTCATGCCTCTCTGGGGGCCTACTCGACGCCGGGTTTTCTGAACGTTGCCTCGATGGATACGGAGACAGGTTTCAATCTTTTCCGGGCGCGGGCCATTAAAGAGACCGTGAACGTGCCGGTAATCGGTGTGGGCCGGATCTCCAATCCGGCTATCGCGGAAGGAGCTCTTGCGCGGGGCGATGCCGATTTGATCGCCTTCGGCCGTCCCCTGCTGGCCGATCCGGATTTCGTAAAGAAAGCGAAAGAAGGCCGTCCGGCGGACATTCGACCCTGCATTGCCTGCAACCAGGGCTGCATCGAGCGCCTGCTGCTGGAGATGGACGCCATGACGTGTTCCTTCAACCCTGAATGTGGAGAGGAATTCCGGGGTGAGCTGCAGCCTGCTGCAAAACGCAAAAACGTCTGGGTTGTCGGAGCCGGTCCGGCTGGTCTCCAGGCAGCTCTTGTCGCCGCCAGGCGTGGGCATCAGGTGGAAGTATTTGAACAGAATGCAGCACCAGGCGGTCAGCTTCTGCCGGCCTCCGCGCCGCCGAACAAAGAAGTTTTAAAGGATTGGCTTGCCTGGATTCAGGCGCAGCTTGCGGCATCCGGAGTTCCCATTCATTTGGGTAAGAAGATAGGCCGGAAGGATCTGGAGGCCAAACGCCCGGATGCCGTCATTCTGGCCACCGGTGCGGATCCCTGTACGCCGGACGTACCGGGGTTAAACAGTCCGCAAGTAGTCGACGCCCGAGCGCTGCTTTTGGGGAAATCTGTACCCGCCGGTCCGGCGGTTATACTGGGCGGGGGACATGTTGGCATGGAAACAGCTGATTTCCTTATCAATCAAGGTATTGCCGTTACCATTCTCGAACAGCTCACAAAACAACCCGTCACCACTCAGACGGTTCGCGGCTACTGGCTCTATAAACGACTGCGCCGCTCCCGCAATCGTTTGATTACCGGGGCGCGGGTTGTGGAAGTAACCCCAGATGATGTGCGCTACATTCATGACGAGCAGGAAATCACCCTGCCGGCAAAAATGGTCGTTACCGCTCTGGGAGCGCGTCCCAACGATGAACTCAAGACTGCTCTGGAAGCATTGAACATCTTTTACATACCCGTCGGAGACGTTAACAAGCCGCGCCGTTTCCTGGAAGCTGTTCATGAAGGCCACCGGGCCGGGCTGGAACTTTAATGCATCAAAGAGATTGTTAATCTCAGGGAGAATCTCAAAATCATCACCGCAAAAAAGCCTGATAAATACCGAGTCTGATATTATCCTTATCTAATATGAAATATAATGTAATATTAATCGGATTAGTCAGTTTTTTCGCAGATTTAAGCACGGAAATGGTTTATCCGATAATTCCGCTTTATGTGACGGCGGTGTTCGGCGTCACACCTGCTATTGTCGGCATTATTGAAGGAATAGCGGAAAGTCTTGCCAGTCTTCTGAAGGTATTCAGCGGCTATATTACAGACAAATACCAAAAGAAAAAGCCCATTGCATTTCTGGGTTACGCAGCCGGCTTAATATACAAGCTGGCTCTCATTCTTGCCGCTTCCTGGTATGGAATCCTGGCGGCGCGGTTAATAGACCGTTTTGGTAAAGGTATCCGTACGGCGCCACGCGACGTACTCGTAAGCGATAGTTGCGACTCGGACAAACTCGGACATTCTTTCGGTATACATAAAGCGCTTGATATGGCCGGGTCTGCCGCCGGTATACTTATAGCTTTCTTCATATTGACAGCCTGGGAAGGGAAGTACGCCTACAAACAACTGTTCCTGCTCTCGTGCATTCCAGCAATTGCTTCGCTTCTTATGTTTATGTTTATCAGGGAAACAGAAAAAACATGTGAATCCGGGGTGCCGCTTAATATTTTTAAAGGCTTAAAAAAGCTGGATAAGCCTCTAAAACTTTACCTTGCGGTTGTCTTCATATTTACGCTGGGAAATTCATCGAATGCATTTTTGATCCTCAAAGCCGGCAATGTGGGCTTCGATCCTGTATCTGTAGTACTTCTTTACTTCATATATAGCATGATATCAGCATTGTTTGCAGTGCCGTTCGGTAAACGATCCGATCATGTCGGGCGGAAACGACTACTCGTTGCCGGTTACTGTATTTTTGCACTTGTATATGCCGGTTTTGCATGGGCTCCGAATAAGCCGGTCATAGTCGCCGCATTTGCATTATATGGAATATTCACCGCCATGACGGTTGGTGTAGAACGCGCCTTTGTTTCTGAAATCGCACCAAGAGAATTAAAAGGAACTCTGCTTGGTCTTCAATCGACGATTGCGGGAATTGC
>DAOUGB010000159.1:0-3237 GCA_034429595.1 Dehalococcoidales bacterium | reverse complement strand
AATTAGTCCAGACCTACCCGTTTTTTGAGACGCTGGACATTCGCACAAAGGAAACGCTATGAGTGACGATATCCGGGCGGCGGCCATAGCCCAGATCATGCAGGCGCTCTCGGAGCAGGAGATTGCCGCCGATGAGTTCACCGTTGGCATGTTTGCTGAGCGGTCAGGGATAGATCAAAAGAAGGCGCGGGACACCCTGCTAAAATTGGAACGCGGCGGGATGCTCAAAAGCCGCAAGGTGCTTCACGAAGGCCGCTGGCAATGGGCCTTTCGTTCGGTTGGTGATCCGCGCCCCCTGGCGCACAGCGGTGCAGATAAGCACGAGTGAGGCCCGCAAACGGGCGGCGCGTAGGGGGCGTGTCATCCCGGCTTTACTGTTTGAGCCATATCAAACTCTAATGTAGTACCAGGCGTGCCGGATACCACGGCTCCATGCCGTGGCCCGGAGGGTGAGTGGTGGGGATAGTGATAACGGCGGCCTGTGGCAGAGCTACTATAGCGCGGATGAGAGAGGTAATCACGAAACGCACAAAATCAGAGCATACGGGCAACGCCTGAGGGTGACGATCGGTGCGGGGCCGCGCCCAAGACCGATCTTCCCAATTTAGCCGAGTGCGTACCAGTGGCCGCCGTTATGCTTTTTGGCGCGAATCTTACCCCAGGGGTAAGGATGACTACACAAACTATATCAGAGAGGTGAAATAATAACCGTGTTGCAGGCATTGCTTAGAAGTCGTAAATTCTGGCTGGCCGTGTTCGGTATTGTCCAGACGCTCATTTTCTCGTATGTGCCGGATTTTCCTTCCGAGGTCTGGCAGGCCATTGATGCACTTGTTGTTGTCCTGATCGGCGCTATCGCCACAGAGGACGCCGCGCAGAAGTTTGGCGGCAAGTAATTTGTACTGCGTAACTTTGTAAAATGCCAACTAACGCAGTACAAAATACAGTACCCCAGCGATTAGCTATCGCCTTCCCTGACGGCGAGGGCTTAACGTGGCATGAGTTCGTCGCCACGGGCAATGTACTGTTTCTGGGGGAGGCCCCTGACCCGGAGCCGGAAGCGCAAGAGAATATCGAGCCGAATTGGTCAGATATCGGGCGCTATTCACAGAATGACCCGCAATGGAAAGACCTGGTCTATGCGGGCGGGACGTCCTTCGGTTCGGCGGGCTGTTTCGTCGTCTGTGTAGCGATGCTGGCCCAGGCGTCAGAGCCGGATGCGCTTCTATCTCCGCCGGAGGTGGCGCGGGCGCTACGGGACGCGGGGGCATTCCAGGGAAACCTATTGAGCAATCCCCAACGCATCCCGGAGGCGTTCCCTGGCCTGGAGTGGGCCGGAACGGTACATTATCGCACTAAGGCAGCGGATATGGAATACATCGCCTCCGAATTGGTTAACGGGCCCGTTATCGCAGAGGTGGCCTTTTATCCACAAAAAAGCCCACAGGACAGCCAGCACTTTGTCCTGATCGTGTCCGTAGACCTGGAGAACGATACCGCTATGATTGCCGACCCGTGGGACGGTGAGCTAAAAGAGCTTACTGCGTCCCGGTATGCACTGCCTGGCTGGAAAGCGTCCCGGATTATAACGGGACTGCGGCTACTGAGGTTAAAACAATGAGACGCGCCGCATTGTTCATTATGACATTTGCGGCGCTCTTTGCTATTCTGTGCGTGATTGTGGGGGGTGTAGCGTGACTTATACCTTGGATGAATTTGAAAGCGGCTATGATCGTGATGCGCGGTGCTATCCGCACGACGGCGAACCGTACAACCTTGAACTTGGTAACGTCATGGTTCCGAAGGGTTGGCAGTTGTGGTATAAGCACTGGTATAAAGCCCCGCTCTCCTGGGATAAATCCAATAAAAACGGCTGGTCACAACCCGAAAGCCACGGCGTAAACCCCGCCTACCCGTACCGCATCCACTCCGGGGAAAGTGCCTTCTGTGGGTTCACTTACGGGCGAATAGGGGATTGGGGCCTAATGCGGCGACAGAGTGCCATCATCGGGCACAAAGTGACCGCCTCGGTTTACGTGCACGCCTGGAGTAGCCTGGACAGTGACGACCCGCGGCAATCTACCGGCGCGGGGAAAGCCGCCTATTTCGCTACCGCGCAAGACAGCGAGTTCGGGGACGATGATGGTGACGGGTTCATTGACCGCGTGCATGTCACCGGAGACACGAATACTGACGCGCGCGCCAATGCCACATTCTTGATCGGGATTGATCCTACTGGCGGCAAAGACCCACGGGCGGATACCGTCGTTTGGTCGCTGGGGTATCACGTCTACAACCAGTACGCGCAAATCTCGGTTAGCGCAACGGCGCAAGCGGAAAAGGTGAGCGTATTCATTCGCTTCGTGACATTGTGGCAATTCAAACACAACGACGCCTATATTGACCATTACGAGTTTACTTGTGATGAAACCGAACCGGAACCCGAAGAGCCAGAGGAGCCAGAGCCACCCGTTGTCGTAGGTTCTTCTCCGCAGTCGGTCACCGTGGTATGGGGGAATCCGTTGCCGACAATACTGGAAATGGAGTACATCGACAAGTTTTTCGAGGCAAATTATGGGAATATTGAAGTATCCCATATTCCTGGCGGCTACGTCGAACCAGAACCCGAAGAGCCGGAGTACATCACCGGGCTGCATCCTATCGGTTTTCACGTGCAAGACATCATCGGGATTGAGGACGCCTTTAAATCCTACGTTGCGCATGTCAAGCCGGGTATCATTAAGCTCGTGGGCAATCCCGGCCTTGCCAAGACGATCAAGGAGCTTTCCCCGGAGACGCGGGTGGTCTACCGGCATTACGCCACCGCCAGAGAGCAGGACGCCTATCTGAGCAGCATGAACCCGCTCGCCTGGGCGGAACTGCTGGCGCGGGATATTTCCGGATTCGAGCAGTACATCGATTTCGTGGAATCCTTGAACGAAGTCCTGAAATCCAATGACGTAGCCAACATGGCCCAGGTGGTAGAGTTTGAGCGCGGCTTTCTCTCGGCACTGCGTGTTATGGGCATGACTCAAAAGCCGGTCATCTTCTGCGCTGCTGTGGGCAATCCCCACGATGGCCAGTTTGTATACATGATACCGGCGGTGCGTGATCTGGGGGCGGCTGGCGGCGCTATCGGCTACCATGCGTATTGGTGGGCGTATAAGGACGCGGACGGGCTACTGGATTGGTGGCCCTATCACGCGGGCCGCTGGCAAGAAATGGACAGAACATTTG
>DAOUGB010000158.1:0-4100 GCA_034429595.1 Dehalococcoidales bacterium | reverse complement strand
GTATACAGATAACACTTGACACATACAGTCATGTGGCTCCAGGACTCCAGGAAGCAGCCGCCAATCGTTTTGACGAGGTTCTAAACGCCAAGTATAATAAACGTGGGAAAGAGACCGTTGAAAAGTTTGGTTAGCAAAGCTTTAGCAAAATGATTTATGTCAAGTTTGCAATAAACGGAAAACCGCCTGAATCAGCTTCAATTTAAGACATGCGCCTGTAGCTCAGCGGACCAGAGCATCGGTCTTCGGAACCGGGGGTCGTGGGTTCGAATCCCTCCAGGCGCACCAAGATTTTATCCCTCCCCCTACCCAAAAAGAAAGACGCCCCACTTTACGCAGGGCGTCTCAAACACCGTACTAATCAATCATCATCCCTCTTTCATAAAGAGGGACAGGAGGGAGATTTTCTCCCCTATTTCTTTTTCGTTATTTCTACGATACCTTTTTCAGCGTCCACTTTTACCCAGTCGCCGGTCTCAATGACCTCGCAGGGGTTTTTCTCCAGCCGGTCGACCAGCGGGATATTCAGCTCGATAGCCAGCGCCGCCCAGACCGGGTGCGTCTGCACGTTAACGATAGCCTTGGGCCGGGTGCCCACCGCATCCATATCCATCAGAATATTGGTGCTGAAGATGCCGCCTTTGCCGGTGGGGAAAACGAGCACCTTATCTTTAAAGCTCTGGCCATAGACGGAAGGCGTGCCGAGTTTATTGGTGAACGTGGCATCCGTGGCGTCCGTCCAGACATTGCCCGTATCCGCCATAAGATTGATGGGTTCCTGGCAGACCAGAGCTTCGCCCTCACCCACGCCGCCGATACCTTTATGTCCTTTAAGCGTTATCTTCGCCATGATTATCCCTCTATCTTTCCGGAAAGCGCAATCTTCACGCAGTCCTCGAGATTTTTAAGCACCGGTTCGATTTCCTGGTTGCCGATGTAGTGGCATGACTTGGCATCGAAGAAGACCAGGGTATTCAAGCCCAGCCGCTTGGCCGCCGTAACGGGGTTGTTGGAGAAGTCCGCCGCTTCGATACCCCTGCCCTTCAAATATTCGCCCATGCCGATGAGAACGCCGGCTTGCTGGAGGATTGCCGTCAATCCAGCCTTATCCGCTACCTGCTTTACCGGGCCATCGATAAGGGCCACAGTGGGGAACCTGGAGGAGACTTTCTTGCCCTCGACAAGTCTGGCCAGCTTGTAGACGTTTTCTACCGAAACATTCACGCCGAACCCGCCGATGGATACCATGTCCGGCTCTTGCTTCCCGGTCGAGAACGTATCGAATACGCTCCGGAGTTCCTTCGCGCCGACGGTATAGGTCTCCCTGGGTTTCTTGCCGCCGAAGGCCTGTTCCAGCGTGTGCGCTTCCGGCGAGACGCCGACAAGCAGCGAGTGAACGACCGCGCCGTAAGCCGGAATGGAGGAACAAATGGCGACGAGTGCATCATGCCAGATGTCCGCGGGGTCTACTTTAAGTACCGGCACATCCCAGTAACGCTTGCCCAGAGTTTTGGAAATATAATAGCCGAGGGCAGACCAATCGGTCTCATCCTTGAGTTTTACCTTAACATCGAATAATACCTTGCCCAGCCGGTTCTCCGGCAGGTGGAAGCCGTATTCCGGCGTTTTGCCCACGATGGCGGCGGCATACTGGCCGACAAAGCACTCGGTGTTGGCGCGGGCGCCGATGTAGGAGTTGCAGAAATGTGTCACCGCCGTGCCGTCGGCAACCAGGTGCTGACCAAAAACAGGCTGGTTAAACAGGTTGCGGGGATGACCGCTCCCGCCGATACCGAAGACGCCATCGAATTTCTTATGTAGCTCAAAGTCCAGGAAACTCGATGATTCCATCGGGGCCATGGCAAGCCGGGTCTTAAATTTGGCGCCGTGGTCGGCCAGCCAGTCCAGCCATTCGTGCGCCCTGCCGGGTTTGCGCGGGGTGGGGCCGATGGTCAGGAACGCCATACTGACGGGTATCAGGCGCCTGGCGTCATAAAACTCCCCCATTTTCACGAGGACTTGTATGGCTTTTTGATAGCCTTCCCCGTAACCGCCATCCAGCATCTTTTGTTCATCCTTGGTTAATTGCATGTAACTTGCTTCTCCTTTCCAGTTCCTTTACTTTCCTTCTCCACCGAAGGGAGAAGGCCGGGATAAGGGTGAATTCATCTTACCCCCCACCTCAATCCCCTGACCTTTCCGTCTCTTATCTTCCTCTCCGCTGACAGAAAAGAAGACGACACTTTAGCGACATTCAATTTATAATCCATGCCGGTGAAAATCAAAATCCAGTGATTTTTAAATTCGTTTTATTTACCCATTAAACAGCCCTTAGCCGGAATACCTGGATACCCCTATAAAATCGGGGTGGGGTTAACTCATTACTATTCTATTGTTAAAAGTTTTGCCGGGTTCCTCTTGACCATAGTCTCAATATCTTGTTCCTTGATGCCGTTCTGGAGCATCGCGCGGATGAAAAGCTTCAGTCCTTCCGGGGCGGGAGGGTTATCGTTCTGTCCGAAATCCGTGGACATGATACAGTGCACCGCTCCGACCAGCTTAATGGAATCGGCGAGGATTTTGGGGTCGGTCGAGTTGATGTTGTTCCGGCATGTCCAGAAAGAATATTCGGCGTAGGCGCCCATCTTGACCAGCTTCACAATCTCGTCGTTCGTCAGGATAACGTCCATCAACTGTTCCTGCTGGACATGGGTAAGGACTACCTTTTTAACGCCGGTTTTGATGGCTTCCTCCACCAGCACAAAATGCTCTTGGGGAGATAAATGGCCGGTGCCCAGGACGACATCATTCTCTTTGACTATCTGGAGAATTTCCTTAACGACCGGCAGCAGCCCGCCTTTGGCATCGAGGATGGTCTGCGCTTTGCCGGGGAGGTCGAGACCGCGGGAACGCTTTACCTTGCCCTTGGAATTGGCGGCGGTGGCGGTGGGCATCCAGATAACTTTGGCGCCCATTTTAACCCAGGCAAGGACCGCGCCGGCGTTAAGGCCGCCGGCCTCATTATCCATCGTAAAGCTGCCGCAAACTTTGACTTCCGGCACCAGTTCCTGCACCAGACGGGCTAAAGCCGCCGTGCCGTACTCGCGGTTCTTCAGGACGATAGCCTTCATGCCGTAATCACGGGCGGTCTGCGCCAGCTGCAAAGCATCCTGTTTACGTATAAGCCTGGACTCCGGGCCGATATGGATATGCATATCAATCGCGCCGGTGATAAGACGTTCGGCGGTTTTATCAATTTCTTGAGATGTCATGGGAATAATCCTCTCTTTGTTGTATCGGCGGTTAATGCCATATTATACTACATTAAAAAATCATTTAATAAATATTTCTTAGCAGGTGGAATGAAAATAATCATCGCGCCACAATCGTTCAAAGGCAGCCTGAAGGCCCATGAAGCCGCCACGGCGATGGGCCGAGGCGTCAAAGCCGCCGACAGCACAATCGAGACGGTGCTGCTGCCGATTGCGGACGGCGGCGCCGGCACGGTGCGGGCGTTAGTCCAGGCAACGGGCGGCAAAATCATCAGCCAGTCCGTACATAATCCCCTCGGGGAAAAGCTAACGGCCGACTGGGGCATATCCGCCGACGGGACGACGGGATTCATCGAGGTGGCGGCGGCGTCAGGGCTTTCCTTGCTGACCCCGGACCAGTACAATCCCCGGCTGGCGGACACCTGCGGCACGGGGGAACTGCTACTCGCCGCGCTGGAAGCGGGCTGCAAAAAGCTCATCATCGGGCTGGGGGACAGCGCGACGGTGGATGGGGCGACGGGCATCGCTACGGCGCTGGGCATCAAATTCCTCGACGCCAAAGGGCAGCCGGTACCGCCCGGCGGGGAAGGACTCAACAAAATCAAACACATCGACGCATCGGGCAGGAACCCGCTCGTCGGTGAGTGCCGGATTCTCTGCGCCTGCGACGTGACCAACCCGCTTTACGGGAAGGACGGTGCCGCTTACGTGTACGGGCCGCAGAAAGGCGCGACGCCGGAGATGGTCGAAAAGCTCGACGCGGGGCTGCAAAACCTGGCGGACGTCATCAAGCAGGACTTAAAACAGGATATAGCCGACCTGCCGGGG
>DAOUGB010000157.1:0-1869 GCA_034429595.1 Dehalococcoidales bacterium | reverse complement strand
TTATCGGACGCCGTACTGCGATGGGAGTTTGGGCGGGTACTCAGCGGCAGGCGCGGCGGATGGATCGGGGCATAGCTGGAGCGGGACGGCGCACGCGTCGACAAGTTCACGCCTGGCCGGGCGATTAACCTACGCAACAGAGAAACTTCCGATATCTGGAACGATATCAATGTGGATTTACACCACTGCATTGATGAGCAAGAATAGTAATTCTCGTTGGATGGCAGATTGCGGTGGAGCGAACGGCGTGAGGTTGTATATTGATAGTAGCGACGTTCTGCGATTGGTGGTCGGTGGTTCTTCACGGGTCGCTGCGTCGGTCACAGATTCAACATTTGCGGCCAACACGTGGCATCATATTTGCGCCACGTGGGATGCGGCAAATAATGAATGTAAGATTTTCAAAAATGGCGTGCAGTTTTCAAGCACGGGTGTGTATAGCGCGGTGACGGACGACGGCGGCGGATGGGACGTCGGGCATCAGGATGGTAATTACCCGTGGCCGGGGTGGGTTGATGAGTTTGCCATTATTGGGCGGGTTTTGTCGGCGAGTGAGATTTTGGCAATTTATGAATCGGACGCGCCGATTTTTGCGGAGACGTCCACGTTCCATTGGCGGGCTGGTGGACAATTAGCTTGGGCGGACAGTGAAGGGTTATGGATGCGAGACGGATCCGGCAATCCTGTATTAGGGGTGTCAGGGGTGGCGAGTAAGAGCTGGGGAGGGGCGACGCTGGACACAGGTGACCTGTTGATTGGGTCATATTCGGCGTCGAAGTACGTGCTGTGGGATAGTTCGACATCCACGCTGACGGTGAAGGGGACGATCAACGCGGACGATGGCAATATTGGTGGGTGGACGATCAATTCGTCGTATTTAGCAAAAGATACGGGCACAAATGCGACCAGTGCTGGTATGTCTCCTACGGATTACCCATTCTACGCGGGAGCCACATTTGCGAACCGGGCCAGCGCGCCGTTCCGGGTGACGCCGGCGGGGGCGGTGACGGCAACATCTGGAGCGATTGGGGGATGGACGATTGACAGCACGACGGGGATAAAAAACTCCGCTGGGACGGCTTTGCTGCGGAGTGCCGGAAATTTAGCATTTGGGTCCACACCACCTACGGCGAGTAATAGTGGGACGGGGATTTTTATTGATAGCACGGGGCTATATGGGCTGAGCTCTGGCTCGAAGCAAGCGTATATTGACGCTTCAACGGGAAAGCTCGTGGCTGGCGGAGGGGATACTTCTATAGATAGCGCTGGTATTCGCATTCGCACTGGCGGGTCGTATACTCGTATCAGATGGGAAGACGATAGCAATAATGTCAAGGGTGTAATTTTTACTACTGCAACCCAAGTCGGCGTAGAACGGGGCGATGTTGGATCAAACATTACAGGTATGTGGATTAACTACACATCACCTTCATCAAATGACACAATAAACATCAAAGTTGGTGGTAGCGCAATATTTGATCTTTATAGTGGGTATATCAAGGCGCAGCAGGAACTTAGAGTTGCTGACGGTTTATATGTTGGTGGGGTTGATACAGCAGTAGCTGCTGGTAATGTCGTAGCAACCGGCGATGTTTGGTGTAGTGGTCAAATCTCCACGGATGGTGGCACTACAAAATGGGACCTGGGTGGGTTTACAGCTGGCTCGGATGCGGCCAGCAATGGGTATGTCAGCGTGGTGATTGGGGCAACCACATATAAGTTATCAACGAGGGCATGATGAAACGTTTGATCTTGTTATCGGCAGTATTTTTGCTGGCGTTTGCGCCAGTGCAGTGGGTGTTCGTGGCGGGGGGTGAACTGGTGGATGCGGTCACGTTGGCGGACGGCGGGTCGGTGGTGACGTCGATG
>DAOUGB010000156.1:0-2011 GCA_034429595.1 Dehalococcoidales bacterium | reverse complement strand
CCGGGCGCAGGCGGTACAGGCGGAAGCCGCCGGCATACCCCCTACCGTGGACATGAACCCGGTTTTACTCAAACCAACATCCGACGCCGGGTGCCAGGTGGTGGTGCTGGGCAAAGTGGCGCGGAACATCTCCGCGCGGGACTATTACCAGTACACACCATCGCTATTAGAAACCGTGAAAGAATCGTTGGAAAGGCTGCGAAGCGAATATGACATCGTGGTCATCGAAGGCGCGGGCAGTCCGGCGGAAATCAACCTGAAAAAGCAGGAAATAGTGAACATGCGCATCGCCAGAGAATCCGGTACGCCGGTGCTGCTGGCGGGGGACATCGACCGAGGCGGGGTTTTCGCCTCGCTGGTGGGCACGCTAGAACTGCTGGACGAGGACGAGCGGCGTTATTTTAAAGGACTGATTATCAACAAATTCCGCGGGGATGTGTCACTGCTCCAACCGGCGATAGACTTTATAGAAAAGCGCACGGGGCTGCCGATGCTGGGCGTGATACCCTACTTCAGAGACATCCGCATCGCGCAGGAGGACTCGGTCTACCTGGACGAAAGAAAGGAAAGCTCAAGCCCGGCGGAACTGGAAATATGCGTTATCCGGCTGCCGCATATCGCCAACTTCGACGACTTCGACCCGCTGGAAATGGAAGGGCTGAACATCAGCTACGTCACGCAGCTCTTCGAGATAGGCAACCCGCACCTCATCATCAACCCCGGCACCAAGAGCACGATTAACGATTTACAGTATTTACACAACGTGGGGCTGGCAAGGGTAATTTTGGAAAAAGCCCGGACGGGGACGCCGGTCATGGGCATCTGCGGCGGGTACCAGATGCTGGGCAAGAAAATCCGCGACCCGCACAAAGTAGAATCGGACAGGGTCGAAGTGAACGGCCTAGGACTGCTGGACGCGGAGACGGAATTCGAAGCGGAGAAGGCCACCAATCAGGTAACGGCCACCGTAACCAGCGACGCCGGGCTGCTGGCGGGGATAAAGGGACAGGCAGTGACCGGCTACGAAATCCACATGGGGCAGACACACGTAAATGAAGCCGCCACTCCTTTCCAGATTACCGCGACGCCGCAGGGCCGTGACGAACGCGCGGACGGCGCGGTGAACGCCAAAGGCAACATCATCGGCACCTACATCCACGGGCTGTTTTATAACGATAACTTCCGGACGGCGTTTTTAAACAACCTGCGCCGCTACTGGGGCTTGGCGGAGAGCCAGAATAATACCGCACCCGAACGGGACAAGGAATACGATAAGCTGGCGGGAATAGTGCGGGGGAGCCTGGATATTGCTAAGATAAAAGAGATACTGGAGAGAGGGGTGTAAGTGCCCGGTAAGGCTTCTCTCCCCTTGCGGGAGAGACTTGAGTGAGGGGGAGCGATGGCAGATAATCCCATTTCCGGAGCGGCGAAAGAACTACGGCAAAGACAAACTGAAGCGGAGAAAAGGCTTTGGTTTAAGTTAAGAGATAATCAGATATACGGCTTGAAATTCCGCAGGCAAGAACCTATAGGTAATTTCATTGTCGATTTTGTTAATTATGACAAAAAAGTAGTAATAGAGATTGATGGAGGCCCCCATCGCGGAAAAGAAACGGCACGATATGACCAACAAAGGACTCAATGCCTTGAAACAGAAGGTTTTAAAGTATTAAGATTTTGGAATTCGGAAATTATCGATAACCTTGATAAAGTGGTTGAGAAGATAAAAAGTTTTTTAGTACCTTGATTTCACCCTCACCTAACCTCTCCCATCGAGGGGGTGTTGTATCAAAAGTCATTCTGAGGAGTGAAACGACGAAGAATCCGTGCCTGGCAAAGTAGCTACGGATTCTTCCCCCGATTTGCATCGGGGTCAGAATGACTATAATATGAACACTTTTGATACAAGGCTCATCGAGGGAGAGGAATGACGGGCGAGAATAATTTATCCGGAGAGGCCATGATGAAAACCATTTTAATTACCGGGGGGGCGCGGAGCGGGAAAAGCACG
>DAOUGB010000155.1:0-3255 GCA_034429595.1 Dehalococcoidales bacterium | reverse complement strand
AGGATATGAGCTTGCCGCGGTCGATCTCCACTATACGCAATGCCAGCTTTTGCAGAAATGCGCGATCATGGGTTACAAAAATAATAGTCTTATTATAGCCCAGCAGGAAATCTTCCAGCCAGACTATGGTGCCGATATCCAAGTGGTTGGTGGGTTCATCCAGCAGGAGAACATCCGGTTCGCCGGCCAGCGTGCGCGCCATAAAAACCCGGCGTCTCATTCCGGCGGATAAAGCTTGAAATTCAGCATTTTCATCAAGCCCCATCCGGCTGATGATTTTTTCGACCCGGAGATGATGATTCCATGCCCCGGATGACTCCAGCCGGTGTTCAATAAGTTCGAGTTTGTCCAGCAATTCATTATCATCGCCGTTTGTGGCGATTAGCGAGGTGAGGTGGTGATACTCCTGCAGCAGTTCAATATTATCAGGGCTGCCGGCGGCGACGATGTCGTAGACTGAGCCTGACAGGTCATCCGGAACATCCTGCGGCAGCAGGCTTACACGGATGTCGCCGCTTTTAATAATTTCTCCTGCGTCCGGAACGATACCGCCGGCAAGCACTCTCAGCAGAGTGGACTTGCCGGAACCGTTGCGGCCCAGCAGCCCGATTCGTTCACCGGATTCAATTTGCAGCGTCACGTCCGACAACAGCAGGGGCCCGCCGAAACTGACCGAAACATTATTAAGCCATATCAATCTCATGACGTCGTATTATCACATTTCTTAAATTGCAGCATCATTCATTGCTTATTGATTTGCATCCGTTGTGCAAATATGGATCTACTATAATTCCTTCCTTTCCAATATTGACGGGCTCGTAAAAAGACCGGATGCTGCGTTGCACTTCATCCTTCGTCATTGCGGCGTACACTAAGTATGCCTCATTCCTCATGATTCGTGCGCCTTGCCTGCGGCCTTTTTACGAGTCCGTCTGTAAATGGCCACTTTCATGGATTTTTACGAGTTCATCAATATTGATAATTGACAGAGATCATAAGATATGTTTAAAGCAACTCGTCAAAAGAACACAAGGGGAGGTCGTATCGTCGGCCTGAGAGTTCCGTAGATTGAACGGATAACCCTCATAACCTGATCTGGGTAATGCCAGCGTAGGGATGATAAGAAAATGTAACCCCTTGTGTTTGGAATTAAAGCACAGGGGGTTTTTGTTTGCGGCAAAAATGTATGCCGGCCATGAAAGACGGCAGTCTCTATCTCGTTCTCAGTGAAGAATACGGGGGCGCAAAGCCCCTGATGCGCATCGCCGAAGAAGCGATGGCCGGAGGCGTCGATATTCTCCAGATGCGCGAGAAGCATAAATCAAAAGAAGAACTGGTATGCCTGGGACGCCGGCTCGCCTCTTTATGTAAAAAAAATGGAGTGACCTTTATAGTCAACGATGATCCCCTGCTGGCGAAGGCCCTGGAGGCAGACGGAGTCCATCTGGGGCAGGAGGATATACAAAAATATCCGGTAAATACGGTGCGGCGGATGATCGGAGCAGATAAAATCATCGGCTTGTCCACCCACTGCCTGGAACAGTTTCATCGGGCAAATCAGATGGATGTGGATTATGTAGCCTTCGGCCCCCTTTTCCCAACCAAAACAAAAAGTTATCATATTGGAACCGGCGACGTTTCCCGGGTGCTGCAAACGGCGTTGAAACCCGTTGTTTTTATCGGCGGTATCAACACAGACAACCTGGATGTTCTTTTAGCCGCAGGGGTTTCCAATATTGCTTTGATCAGGGACATCATGCAGGCGGAGGACGTTGTTGCGCGGACTAAATGGTACAAAAGCCGATTGATGACCAATAAAAGAAACGGGGAAGCCATATGAAAGTTCGGATTAACGGCGTGGATGAAAGAATATCCGAGGCAAATTTGACGCTGGAGCAACTGATTGCCGACCGTGGGCTGTCGCCCAAAAAGGTTGTCATCGAGCTTAATCTCAGCATTGTTTCCCGGGAGCAATGGCCGCAGGTAACTTTGCAGGATTCGGATAGTATTGAAATAGTCAGTTTTGTTGGAGGTGGATAATGAAGGAAGATAGTTTGGAAATCGGCGGGATTAAGATCAACTGCCGGCTTTTTGTCGGAACAGGCAAGTTTTCCAGTCATGCGCTGATGCGGGAGGTGCTGCTGGCTGCAAAGGCTGATGTCACGACGGTAGCTTTGCGCAGAGTAGACAGCGGGGCCAGGGCGGACAACATTCTGGATTATATTCCATCCGGCTGCAAAGTTATGATCAACACCTCCGGGGCGAGAACGGCTGATGAAGCGGTCCGCATCGCCCGGCTGGCCAGAGCCGCCGGCGCTGGAAACTGGATCAAGATAGAGGTTATCGCCGACAATCGTTATCTTCTGCCGGACAATCTGGAGACATTAAAGGCAACCGAAACGCTGGTTCAGGAAGGGTTTGTCGTATTCCCCTATATGAGCCCGGATCTCGCCGTGGCCCGCCGGCTGGCCGAATGCGGTGCTGCCGCGGTGATGCCCCTGGGGGCGCCGATCGGCTCTAACCGGGGATTAAAAACAAAAGAACTGGTGGCGATTATGATTAAGGAAATCAAGGCGCCGATCATTGTGGACGCGGGGCTGGGGAAGCCTTCCGATGCCTGTGAATGCATGGAAATGGGATGTGCGGCGGTGCTCGTCAACACCGCTATTGCCGTTTCCCGGAATCCAATCGATTACGCCCGGGCATTCAGCCAGGCAGTCCAGGCGGGAAGACTGGCTTACTTAAGCGGCCTGGTCGAAAGTGTTGATGAAGCCAGGGCTTCTTCGCCCCTGACGGGCTTTTTGCGCGATGGAGATTGAGGTCCGGCGATGAGGTATTACGATTACTGCGGCCACTATAAAAATGAAGAAGGGAGCGCTGCCGCTGCCGTTGGTAATGACGATGTCGAACGGGCCCTGACCGGGGAAGACCCATCGCTGTTCGATTTTTGGGCCCTGCTTTCCCCGGCTGCGGAGAACTATCTGGAGCGCGCGGCGGAAAAGGCGCAGGAGATTACGCTGCGGTATTTCGGCAGAACCATCCAGCTCTATGCGCCGATTTATGTGTCGGACTACTGCGACAACCAATGTCTTTATTGCAGCTTTAACGCCCGCAACAGAGGACTTCGAAAGAAACTGACGCTGGAAGAGGTCGAACGCGAAGCGGCTTTTATGGCGGAAGCGGGATTGCGTCAGATACTCCTGTTAACGGGAGAATCGAAGAAGGAGAGCCCGCTCGATTATCTGCGGGCGTGTG
>DAOUGB010000154.1:0-5849 GCA_034429595.1 Dehalococcoidales bacterium | reverse complement strand
TCTCCTAGCACTTCGTATACCCGCAGGCCGGGCAGTGGTAGCACCCCTCGGAGTAGACCAGCATGTTAGAACATTCCGGGCACTGGCCGGCCATGTTCTTGGCCAGGCCGTAGTCTTCCATCTTGGGCTTGTCATCGGTGGTAATATGCTTTTCCAGCACGCTGGCAATGGCATCGGCGCAGGACAGGACAGATTTGCCACCCTCCCAGGAGATGGACGGACAGCGGATGCCCCGCAATTGTTTTACCACCTGCGCCACGTCTATACCGGCCTTAAAAGAGAGAGAGATAAGGCGGCAGATAGCTTCCAACTGGGCGGCGGCGCAGGCGCCGGACTTGCCCAGCGTGGAAAAAACCTCGCAGATGCCTTTATCGTCATAGGCCACGGTGATATAGAGATTGCCGCAGCCCGTGCTGACCTTGGTGATGGTGCCCTTGGTCTCGGCGGGGCGCTTGCGGGGCGTGCGGTCGATAACCTCTGCCGCTTTTTCCGGCTTCTTGCCGGTGGTCAGCACCTGGGTGTCACGGGAACGGTCGCGGTAGATGGTAATGCCCTTGAGTCCTTCCTCGTAAGCCAGCATGTAGGCGTGGGCCACATCATCGCGGGTGGCTTCATGCGGGAAATTGATGGTCTTGGAGACGGCGTTATCCGTAGATCTCTGAAAAGCCGCCTGCATCTTAACATGCCATTCCGGGGTAATCTCGTGGGCGGTGACAAAGACCCTTTTAACTTTATCCGGGACATCTTTGATTTCACCCAGGTGGGTGCCTTCCGCCAGTTCTTTCATCATTTCCGCCGAGTAAAAACCGCCTTTTTTCGCGGCTTCTTCAAAATAGGGATTGACCTCGACGAACGGCGTCCCGTCCAGGACGGTCTTGGTATAGCTTAAGGCAAAGAGCGGCTCGATACCGCTGGAACACCCGGCAATCATGCTTAAAGTCCCCGTGGGGGCGATGGTGGTGCGGGTGGCGTTGCGCACGCGGGGTCCTTCCGGGCTGTCATAGATGCTGCCATCGAAGGTGGGGAAAACGCCACGTTCTTTAGCCAGCTCTTCAGAGGCTTCCGTGGCTTTATCGCTGATAAAGCGCATCAGGGCTTCAGCTACCTGTAAAGCCTCGCTGGAATTGTACGGCACGCCCATCATCACCAGCATGTCCGCAAAGCCCATGATGCCCAGGCCGATTTTCCGCGTGCTCTTGGTCATTTCTTCGATTTGTTTTAACGGGAATTTATTAACATCGATGACGTTATCCAGAAAACGGACAGCCGTTTTTACCGTGCGCGCCAGTTTGGCGTGGTCGATTTCATAACCGGAGCTTTTCTTCTTCATCATCCGGGAAAGGTTGATGGAGGCCAGGTTGCAGGACTCGTAGGGGAGTAGCGGCTGCTCGCCGCAGGGGTTGGTACTCTCGATTTTACCTAGATGGGGAGTGGGGTTCGCCTCGTTAATGCGGTCGATAAAGACGATGCCGGGGTCGCCCGTCCGCCACGCCATGTCCACGATTTTATCGAAGATGACTTTGGCATTTTTTCTACCGGTGACTTGCCCGGTGTGCGGGTTAATCAGGTCGTAATCTTTCCCCTCTTTGACCGCCTCCATGAAGTTAGACGTAAGCGCTACGGAAATATTGAAGTTAGTAAGCGCCGTCATGTTTTCCTTGGCAGTGATGAATTTTTCAATATCCGGATGGTCTACATTTAGAATGCCCATGTTGGCGCCCCGCCGTGTCCCCCCTTGCTTGGTAACGTCGGTAACGGTATCGAAGGCGCGCATGAAGGAGACCGGCCCGCTGGCGACACCGCCCGTAGAGCCGACCACGTCATTTTCCGGCCGCAGCCGGGAAAAAGAAAAGCCGGTGCCGCCGCCGCTCTTGTGGATGAGGGCGGTGTATTTGACGGCATCGAAAATCGATTCCATGCTGTCGCCGACGGGTAAAACAAAGCAGGCGGAAAGCTGTCCCAGCTTTTTCCCCGCGTTCATCAAGGTAGGGGAGTTGGGCAGGAATTCCAGGTTATACATGAGTTTGAAGAATTCGTCCTCGACGGCTTTTACGTTGGCCTTGGGATTATAGCTAAGCTCCGCCGCGGCGATGGCCTGTGCCACGCGGCGGAACAACCCTTCCGGTGTTTCTACCACCTTGCCTTTGTTGTCTTTCATCAAATAACGCTTTTCCAGAACCTGTAGGGCGGTGTCCGTAAGTCCGGTAGATTTGATGACTTCCTGCGGGGTTTTGACTTCGGTTTCAATTTCCATTTCGGGTTCGGCCTCCTTTACAGATTCAGGTTTTTCTTGTGTCACGGGTTTTTCTGGTTTTTGGGCGTTGAGGACTTCCATGACCATGGCTTCTATTTCCGCTTCAGTGGGCATTCTGCCGTGATAGGACTGGCGGGAACTTGGCGCCACCAGGTCCTCCATGCCGGGCAGGGTGGGCAACGCCTGCGCCCGCGCTTTTTCCAGCCGCTCGATGACCTGGGTCGTCAGTTTGTCCACGAGCTTGCGGTCGCGGATACCCATCGCCTCCGCGTTATTGAAGACGATTTTGGCCACTAGGCTGCGGTTGACCGGCGTGCCGCTTTTCTTCCCCGCGTGATTATTAAGGCTCATTGTTTTGCTCTCCGCGGGACTTTGTTCTGCAGCGGCAGTTCTTCCATAGGGAAGAGGGGAATCTGGTCTTCAGAGGGCATCATCGAATGTCCGGCCAGGTTATCCACTTCTTCCTTGAGCATCGTGATGTCCTCAAAATCGCGGTAAACGCTGGCAAAGCGGATATAAGCAATATGGTCGAGCTGCTTCAGCCGCGCCATGACCACGTCCCCGATGTTGCGGCTGGGGACCTCGGTTTTGCCCGTCTGGTAAAGCTCCATCTCGATATCGTCGGCCAGCGTATCGGGCGTACCGGCGGGCAGGGGCCTTTTTTCGCAGGCTATCTGGATGCCGCGGAGCATTTTCTGGCGGTTGAACTCCTCACGGCGGCCATCCTTTTTGATAACGAATAAGCTGGTACGCTCCAGTCGTTCGTACGTGGTGAAACGCAAATCGCACTGCAGGCATTGGCGGCGACGGCGGATACCGTCGTTAACGTCGCGAGAGTCGATTACCTTCGAATCGTTATAACCGCAAAAAGGGCAATTCACCTAAAACTCCACAAAAGGTAGTACCAAGGTCTATATATTGCCACAACCTGTAGTGTCTTGTCAATAGGTATTCACCTTGGAATATTTACATATTGTTAAAAAATTTTTTGTTTTACGGATAGTTAATGATAGGATATGATATTACTTAAGGAGAAGTTTATGAACTACAAAGAATCTCTGGAATATCTTTTAAAATATGCTGATTATGAGCGGCTGCCGCGCTCCGGCATCGTGTGGGACTTGAAGAGGGTGGAAAGCCTGTTGAAAAGGCTGGATGACCCGCACCGGTACGCGCGGACGGTACACGTGGCGGGGACGAAGGGTAAAGGCAGCACCGCCGCCATGATCGCCGCGATTCTCAAGACGGCCGGCTACAAAACGGGGCTTTATACTTCCCCCCATCTCCTTTCCTATACCGAGCGGATACGGGTCAACGGCAAACCTATCAGCGAGGACGACTGGGCACACCTGGTCGAGCTTATCCAGCCGCACGTGGCGGCGGAGAACGCGGACGGCCGGTACGGGCAGTTGACTACTTTTGAACTTTATACTGCTATGGCCTTCCTGCATTTCCGCCGGGTGCAGGCGGAGTACCAGGTGATGGAGGTCGGGCTTGGCGGGCGGCTGGATGCCACGAACGTGGTCGACCCCTCGGTATGCGTAATAACGTCCATCAGCTACGACCACATGGACGTGCTGGGGGACACGCTGGGGAAAATCGCGCGGGAGAAAAGCGGCATTATCAAACCGGGTGTGCCTGTCGTGAGCGCGCCGCAGGACCCGGAAGCCATGGCATCCATCGAGAAGGTGTGCGGAGAAAAGCGGGCCCGGCTCGTTAAAGTGGGGAAGGATGTGACATGGGAGAGAATCGACTTTAATATGGAGGGGCAGCACTTCCGGGTCAGGGGACTGCAAGGGGAGTACGGCCTGTACATCCCGCTGCTGGGGGAGCACCAGATGGAGAACGCCGCCAACGCCGTAGCCGCCGCGGAACTGCTCCGGGAGAAAGGCGCGAAGATACCTCCGGAGGCCATCGCCGACGGGCTGGCGAGGGTGGACTGGCCCGGGCGACTGCAAATACTGGGGAAAGAGCCGTGGGTCATCGTCGACGGGGCGCATAACGCCTACTCCATCAAGAAGCTGGGAGAAGCGATAAGGGAGTATTTTAAACCCGGCGCCATCAAGCTGATACTCGGCTTCGGAAACGATAAAGATATCCCGGGCATGGTGCGGGAAGCAATCGGGTTCGCCGACGATATTTTCCTGGTGGCGTCACGGCACCCCAAGGCGGTCAAGGGCGGGGTGCTGGTGGCGGAGTTCCAGAAGCACGGCGTGACCCCGCGGGTGGCGTTAAGCGTGAGGGACGCGGTTGCCATGGCGGAAGCGGAAGCCGACCCCAACGACCTTATCTGCGCGGCGGGCAGCATCTTCGTCATCGCGGAGGTTATGGAGTGGGCGGGGCCGGGGTAAGGGTGAGGTTCGGCAAGCATTCGACCAAGCTCACGCCGAGGTCTTACCACGAGCGGGGGATTCGTTTATTCGTTTTTTTAAATATTTTTTACATCCCTCTAGCTTTGAGTTGAAGCTGATTTGATTTTATTTGTTTTATGTTAAACCAGCTTCAGGAACCCCCATCCCGACCTTTCCTTCTCTTATCGCCCTCTCCGTTGATAGAGAGAGCGGCGACACTTTCATCCAAGTACGATGATAGTAAGCAGCCCCCAGTATAGGTAATGTTGAGCGATAAAGCAAGGGGCGGATGACGCGCGGGTTTGAGTGGGGGGATATAATATAAAGACAGGAGGTTGTGATGCGAGTAGATTACGCTTTTATTTGTGATTACGCGGAAGCAAAAGAGAAGGTGAACGCTTTAGGGATAGGGTTCGATAGGATATACGCCAAGAGCGTGCCGGTGAAGCACCCGCACTTTTCCGTGGTCGTCCAGCTGAAATTCCCGGGTATGGAGGCCGGCCCGAAAGCCATACGGATACACCTGACGGACGCCGACGGCAAGGACATCATCCCGCCCATCAACGGCCAGATAACCGTTAGTACCCCGCCGCCTAACATCCTGGAAAGCGCTACCCGGCTGGTGATGGAGTTCGCCAACGTGGAGTTCAAGAATTACGGCGATTACGCGGTGACGGTAAACGTGGACGGGCAGGAGGCGGCCAGCATCCCGATTAGCATTACGCCGGCGCCCGAAAGACCGGGGAGGTAGGGAAAAATCCCCCTTAATCCCCCTTTTTCAAAGTGGGAGACGGGGAAGGGAGAGGTTATCTTGGAAAAATATGACTCGAAACTAAAACAGCCGTCCAGACAACTTAGAAAGAACTCCACTGATGCCGAAATTTTGCTTTGGTCGAAAATCAGGATGAAACAACTAGGGGGTCTGTTATTCTATCGTCAGAAACCTTTAGGCGGATATATCGCAGATTTTTACTGCCCTAAGGCAAAGCTGGCAATCGAAGTAGACGGGGGACAGCATTTAACTGCCGAGGCTGTTGAATATGACAGGGTGAGGGATGAGTATATGGCGACGATGGGGTTGAAAGTCCTAAGATTAACGAATACCGATGTGACGGAGAATATAGAAGGGGTTATAGAGGTAATTGAAAATAACCTCAAGTAGGCCGGTGAAAAAATCCCTCTCTA
The DNA here is from genome assembly GCA_034429595.1 of Dehalococcoidales bacterium. Lineage (GTDB taxonomy): Bacteria > Chloroflexota > Dehalococcoidia > Dehalococcoidales > RBG-16-60-22 > RBG-13-51-18. The sequence continues at coordinate 59 of DAOUGB010000154.1, read as the reverse complement.
ACTCTCCCTTTGAAAAAGGGAGAGGATAAGTTTCCCTCTTAGAAAAAGAGGGATTAAGG
>DAOUGB010000153.1:0-4368 GCA_034429595.1 Dehalococcoidales bacterium | reverse complement strand
GACCCCTTGAGGATGTTGCCGGTTCCCAAGGATATGGAAATGAGTAAGGCTGCAACGCGTTATGCTTTAGTAGTTTGATTTTCAACCATAGACCTGTTTGTTAGGCTCTATGATTTGACTTTTTATAGGAGGAATCATGAAGGTAGTGGCATTAAACGGCAGCGCAAGAAAAGATGGAAACACGGCGATTCTGCTCAATCTCGTTTTAGACGAACTGAAGAAAGAAGGCATCCAGACCGAGTTGGTTCAGCTGGCGGGAAAGCAAATAGCGGGCTGCAGAGCCTGTTATAAATGTTTCCAGAACAAGGATCGCCGCTGCTCTGTCAAAAAAGATATGTTAAACGACCTCATAGAAAAAATGGAAGGTGCCGACGGAATTCTTTTGGGTTCGCCTACGTACTTTTCCGATGTTTCGGCAAATATGCGGGCGTTTATCGAGCGCTGCGGCTTGGTCGCCCGCGCCAACGATTACATGTTCAAAAGAAAAGTGGGAGCTTCGGTCGTTGCTGTACGGCGCATAGGAGCCATTCCTGCTTTCAATTCCATGAATCTGTTTCTCCACTACATGCAGATGGTTATGCCCGGCTCCAGTTACTGGAGTATCGGCGTCGGCCGTGACCCCGGCGACGTGCTGAAAGATGAAGAAGGCATTCAGACGATGAAGACTCTCGGCGAGAATATGGCCTGGCTTCTGAAAAAACTTTCCCCAGAAAAAACGGAAAAATAACGGATTTCACTGACGGGCTGTTCCCCCTCGGGCGGCAGACCGTCAGTGAAAGATTTTACGCCCTGGCCAACAGCGATTCAAACCTCTGCATCCCGGCGGATGCCTGCGAATCCTGTACAGCCGCCCACTGCCTGAGCTTTTCCACGGCGCGATTATCCTCGATTATCTCCCGGCTCAACTCCACGCCTTTTTTCAGGTTGTCGCATTTTCCCGCCGTATACAGGATGGCCCCGGCATTCAGGCAGGTAAAATCAATGCATGCCTGATGTCCTCTGCCTGCCAGCACCTGCATGAAGCGCAGAGCCTCTTTTGAAGGATCACCCATCGAAGCTACTTCTTCAAAAGGCTTGCGTTTTAAGCCAAGATCCTCCGGAAAAATTGTGTATTCCTGACGGTCATCACCCGTAAATTCAAAGATTTTCGTTTCCCCAGAGATGGACAGTTCATCCATGCCGTAACCGGACCTTGAATCTTTTCCATGTACGACCATGCCCCTTTCATAGCCGATATTCTGCATGACCTCGGAAGCTATGGGCAACAGCTTTTCCGTGTATACTCCCCTCAGTCCTAATGTCGGCCTGCAGGGATTGGCCAGGGAAGCCGCGATATTTAATGTGGAGCCGAAGCGTATCTGGCTGAGAATTCTTCCCAGGGCGCCCGGATGAACCTTCGGACTCATACCGTTGAAAAGGCCGATCTGAACCTCTTTGATGCTCTTTTCCACAACACTGACATCACAGTCCACATCAATGCCCACGGTTTCCATGATATCCACGGTTCCGCAGCGGGAAGTAATCGCCCGCGCGCCGTGGCGGGCCATTGTGACGCCGCCGGCGGCGGCGACAACCGCCGCCGCGCTGCTGACGTTAAATGTTTTCAACGCATCCATCCCTGTGCCGGAATTCTCAAATATTCCTCCCTGTACATCGGGACTGACATGAACGGTGTCAATCTCATCGATGGCGGCCCAGGCCCCGGCTATCTCTTCAACGGTTTCACCCTTGGCGACCAGCGCGGCCAGAAATGCGCCCTGCTGTAAATCGGGCTGTTCATTTAAGAGGACTTCCTTAAACATCTCGTAGGTTTCATTTCTCGATAAATTTTTACCATCAATGAGACTCTGAATCTTGGCACCGAAATTCATCATTTTTACAGCATCCATTGTTTACTCCTGTAATGTAAATTATTTTAGTTCCATTTTATCATTAATTTATTACTAACCATTTTCAAGGATAAAGGTGTATTTTCATACACTTGCGCTTTTCCACGAGATCCAGGGCGTAATTCAGTTCCTCTAGGGGAAGCTTGTGTGAAACCAGATCCTTTACCTGGACTTTGCCGCTGCTGATATATTCCAGAGCGAGTGCTCCGTGGCGATAAGCACAGCCGTAAGAACCGGTGACGCTCTGTTCATAATAATGGAGTTGATTGAAATCGACGACCATTCCGGCTCTGTCCGGCGCAAGCCCCGAAAAGACGACCAGCCTTCCCCGGGGATTGAGGTGCGTAAGCGCCTCGCTGTAAGCGTCGTTGGAGCCGACGGCGACAATACAGACATCAAATTTCATATCCGGCGGCTGCACATGCCCGTTCAAAGCAGGCCGGCGGTTGTCATCAGGTTCGATAACAAAAGGTGTGGCCTTTAAGGCGCGGGAGGCGCGCGCCAGCAGCGTGCCGGCCGGCCCCGCCCCCCAGATTCCAATAGTTTCGTTCTCTTTGAGATTTGCCTGTTCCAGGCCGTTAAGGCAGCAGGAGAGCGGTTCGGCGAAAACTGCTTCATCATCGCCGATATTATCCGGCAGAGCAATCAGGCTTTTTGCGGGCGCCAGGACATATTCAGCAAAACCGCCGTCACGATGGAATCCCATGATTTTCATATCCCGGCATAAATTCCCGGCGCCGGCCCGGCATGGTGCACAATCACCGCAGCTCGTCCCCGGATAGACGTAAACACGCTGATTTAAGAAATATTCATGAACATCCTCACCCAACTGACAAATCGTGCCGACAACTTCTTCACCCGGTACACGGGGAAGAATCAGATCCCGATGCCCGACGCGGATTAATTTTAAATCCGTCCGGCAAACACCCGTAACCGTAACGCGCAGCAAAACCTCGCCCCTGCCGGGAACGGGAATATCCCTTTCTTGCAGCTCAAAAGAGCCTATTTCTTCAACGACTACAGCCTTCATCAATCTCCTCCCAGTAAATTCCATAAAAAAAGGGCTCCCATGGATGATAACCATCCACAGGAACCCTTTACCATCAGATTCCATCAAGTCTAAACATCAGCACGTCTTCTGGCTTTCGGATCTACCGGCGGGTCGCCGCCTTCCCATCAGGATTTACCCTGGCAGGGGCTTAAAATAACCCTGCAACCCCCGTCCCCGATTACAGCGGCGGGTCCGCCACGGTCTTGCACCGTGTTCCGTTATGCTAAAGAGACAAGAATTAAAAATTGTATGTTTGCCGCCGATCAAGTCAGCAGTGTCCTTCGAGATCGTTGTATACAAGAAAAAACAGGACATGTCAATCATGCAATCGCCGTATGTCAAGCACTGTAAATATCATGGAAGAATTTTTACTACTTCCCGGGATGACGAAGAAAGGAAGCGGCCGCCTTTTGCATCGCCGATGACCAGATCGTCCTCCACCCCGATTACACCTTCTCCGGGAAAGAAAAACTTCGGCTCGACAGCGATGACCATGCCCGACTGCAAAATCTCCCTGGCGCCCCGGCAAATAATGGGGAGCTCATCAAGTTCCAAACCGATACCGTGCGCCACGAAACGGACCTGGGAGGAACCGCAGCCCATGAAGTTTTCCGCAAAAGGAGTTTCTTTTTGCACCCAGGCAAGAATTTCGTCATAGACCTCGCCGGCGGGACGGCCGGGGACAAGCGCCTGGCGGATGCGCTCTTCGATCTCCAGCGATATTGCGTAAGCGTGCCGGAACTTCTCCGAGAGTTCTCCGATAACCAGCATCCGCGTTACATCAGCGTAATAGCCGTTAAAAGCGAGGGCAAAATCCATGACCACGGGCTCGCCGGCCTGGATCAGGGTGTGCGAAGGCCCGATGGGATAGGCCCAGGAAGGGCCCAGGCCGCCCGTGGGACCGTCAAAATTGGTCGGAACGGCGGCCCGCGCACCGGCAGTAACGCCACCAAAATGAATCTCCCCGCAAAAGCTTCGCAGGCGCACAATGGGCTCGACTCCAAGCAGGCGGGCTTTAACGCCGAGAAGGCTTTCCAGTTCAATTTCGGTCATGCCGGGACGCAATATTGTGGACGCATAATCCAGCAATTTTGAATAGATGTCGCAAGCTGTGGCGATCTGGGCGATTTCCCATTCCGATTTGACAGCCCGGACAAGACGCAGCGCATAGGAAATATCGACGAATTTTGTTGCGGCAAACGTTTTCCGGTATTGTTCAAAACGCGCCACCGGCAGAACATCGTACTCCAGACCCAATATTTTGGGCACCGGGTGTCCCGCCGCGCCAATGAGCTGAGGCAGTTTGGAAATGCCGGTAAGCGGCATGATTTCCCAGGGACATTCCTTCCGGGCGCGCTCCAGATCACGGTAGGCAAGAATCATCGGTTTCCCGATGTTCGGTATGTAGACATGCAGATCCTGGGCGGT
>DAOUGB010000152.1:0-3033 GCA_034429595.1 Dehalococcoidales bacterium | reverse complement strand
GATGCCGGATTAGACTACTCGAAAGGGCCGTTCCGAGCGGACTGCGCCTATTTTTACACGGACTTCGACGACAAGATAGTCGGCTACTACGACACCGCACGGGCGGTGTACACCTACAAAAATATTCCCGGTGCAACCATACAGGGTGTTGAGTTGAACGCCGCCTTTGATATAGGGGCCGCCCTCGGCTGGCCGATAATTATAGAGCCGTTTACCAATATAACTTATAAGTTTACGTATAAACAGGAGAATCAGGGTGCGGCGGATACAACCCTTACCTATACGCCGAAATGGACCGGCGCTTTCGGTCTGAGAGCGGGTCAGGAGAAATGGGATGCAAGGCTTATCGCCAACTATGTCGGACACGAAGATGTCACTGATTTTAATTACATATCTTCCGCAACTTATGGCCAAGTTATAAACAAAGGTGGATTCGCCGTTTTCGGCTTGAAGGGCACTTACAGACCGGTCAAAAATATTGAATTGATGCTGTCCGTCGAGAACCTTCTCGATAGAAACTATGAGTATGTACAGTACTATCCCATGCCGGGGAGATCCGTTATCGGCGGGGCTAAGTGGATTTTCTAACATGGCTTAACCGGATCGTGGCGGTGTCGGCAAAACACCGCCACGACTCTTTAATGATTATTTGTCATAAAAAACAAGGAAATATAAAAAGGATACTTTATGAACATAAAACGAATAATTTTATTTCTGGCAATTTTTCTTATTCCTTCTTTTGCAGCAGCTGAAGAAATTGCTCTGCATCAGGATCTGAAGGCGCGTGCGGCTATTGTCAAATCCAACCCGGACGGCCTCTGGGAGAAAACACTTGTGATTCAATTTCCCCAGGAGAGGCGCACCCTTTCCACCAATGACGGCGTTCTGAATACAAAGGCCGTCGCCAATCATTCCGCCCATCCACAGTTGTGGAATTGTAATGGTGACACCATGAAAACGGGTCACAAAGTGGGTGCAAAAGTTTATATGCAGAATATCCGCAAAAGAACGGCGCACAACTGTGGGCTCCGCATCGAAGGTCTGGCCATGATGGGCACCTCGGCTGATATGGACAATCTGGCTGTGGTGACAAAAACACACCACCCCTTCGTTGTCACCGCTCTGGTCACGGCCGGGGCGAAAGGCAATGCCGTCAGAACCGGCGTGGATGAGGGAAGTTACGTGGAAGCAGACCCCGCTTCGGGTACGCTGGCAGCGTCTCAGGAATCCAAACCGGGAACGATCAACATTATCCTGCTCACCAATGCCCGTGTTACCGATGGCGGTATGGTAAGGGCCGTCATAACGGCAACCGAAGCAAAGACAGCCGCCCTGGAAGATCTGCATGTCCCCAGTACCTACACGAAAAATGCGCAGGCTACGGGCACAGGAACCGACGGTATTATTATTGTTTCAGGTTCATCGGGACCGCTGGTTACCTATCCCGGCGGCCACAGCCGGATCGGCGGGCTAATGGGCAAGGCGGTCTATGAGGCGGTTGTGGAAGCGCTGGGCAAACAAAATGGGTTTAAAAAAATAGCTAAAACAGGTATGGGAATTGAGCAGTGAGTGTCTCTTGTCCCAGGCTCATCATTGGAGGAACTCACGGCGGCCTTGGCAAAACCGCTCTCACCCTTGCTCTCGTAGTCGCTCTTTGCCGCCGGGGATATCGAGTCCAGACCTTTAAGGTGGGGCCCGATTTTCTTGATCCCTTTTATCTGGCCGTCGCCTCCGAAAGACCCTGCTACAATCTTGACGGCTGGATGATGGGGCATAAATACGTAGAAAACCTTTTCGCCCGCGTTACTGCCGATGCCGATATCGCTGTGATCGAGGGTGCCATGGGGCTTTTCGACGGAGCTAAAATAAATAGCCTGAAGGGAAGCACGGCGGAGATTGCCGCCTGGCTGAAGGCTCCCGTGGTTCTTGTAGCCGATGCTCACGGGGTGGCCAGAAGCCTGGCTGCTACAGTGAAGGGTTATGCTACATTCGACAGTAGAGTTAAAATAGGCGGCGTTATTGCCAACCGCTGCGCCTCCGAAAACCATGCGCTGCTCCTGAAGCAGGCGTTGCGGGCCGCCTCGCTCCCGCCCCTCGTAGCAGCAATTCCCTGGGGCGCGTTGCCCAAACTTCCCCGACGGAATTCGGGAGCGATTACGGTCGACGGGAAGAATCTCTCACCGCAGATATTAGAAAAGCTGACCACTGTATTCGAGCAACATGCCCTTTGCGAAGAGTTTATCAAACTTGCGGTAACGGCCCCGCTCCTGTCCGCCAATCCTCCGGTGAAACAGGCACTTTCCAAAAGAGCGCGTTTGGGGGTTGCCTATGATGACGCCTTTCATTTTTACTATCAGGATTTCTTTGATGAACTGGAGTTTCTCGGCTGCGAACTTGTCCGCTTTTCCCCCCTCAGTGACAGCCGTCTACCTGACGATCTCGACGCCCTCTATTTCGGCGGCGGCTATCCCGAGGAAATGGCGGCGGGCTTGTCGAGAAATTCGGCAATGCGCCTTGCCGTAAAACAATTTGCCCAAAGCGGCCGGCCGGTGTACGCCGAATGCGGCGGCCTCATGTATCTCTGCCGGAGTCTGGAAAAGGCAGATGGAAGCGTTTACCCGATGACCGGGCTGCTGCCGGCAAAGACCCGGATGCATCACCGCATCCAGTCGCTGGCTTACACGGAGGTCTTCCTGAAGGAAGATTCCCTCTGGGGAAATCGGGGCAGTATGGCCAGAGGGCATGAATTCCACTACTCTCAAATCCTGGCGGGCTCTGGAGATCTCGATGGCTGGCGTTCCGTCTACAGCGCTAAAAAACGCCGGACCGTTGTTCCGGAAGAAGAAGGTTTTCAGAAAGGCCGGGTGCTGGCGAGCTATGTCCATCTGCATCTGGCGAGCCGTCCTGCGCTGCTGGAATATTTTGTTAAAACGTGTGCAGGAGACAGCGCATGACCATGAAGTTATAAAAGTAGAATCGGTCCACAAATCGACGCAATAGTTGAATTTTGCCCCCCTTCGTGCTAGCGTCCTG
>DAOUGB010000151.1:0-9645 GCA_034429595.1 Dehalococcoidales bacterium | reverse complement strand
CGCCGGACGGCAGTGCCGGTGCCGGTAGCAGCAACCGATGCGTAAGCAATGCCGTCCCTTTTATTCATGAATAAAAAATTCATGATTGCATCCTCACGTTGACATGTGTCTTCACGCTATCGGATAATAGGAAAAGAGAACAAATGTTGCGTTTACGAAAGGGGTACCCTGATTGTTCCACTCCGCCCGCTGGAAAGCCTATTTACAGCAGATACAAGACAATGAAGAAAATAATGTAAATGAAGAAACCGACTCTATCAGCAGTCTTTTTCATAAATTGCATGCCCAGTCATCTACATGGTTCGCCAAACAGGAAGACAACGGCCACCAGAAAGCCGCCGAGATGCACTTAAAGCGCAGCGATGAGTTGCTGAAGGACTGTACCAACAGAGTAGACGCCCTGGAAGAAACGCTGGCGAATACCCCAAAGCCTTCCGAGATGCTGAACTGGGACAAAATGACGCTGGGGGAAATGCTGGGCAACAGCACGGAATAACACGCGGCATGAGCTACAAAGATTAAACTTCACCCGGTATCAGCGAATGCATAACGGCATCGTGGGTTATGCCGCGGATATCTATCCGGTTTCTCAAAACGCCCTCGCGTTTGGCGCCCGCCTTTGCCGCCACCCGCAGGCTGCGCGTGTTTTCCACCGCTACCAGTATCTCGATGCGGTTCAGCTTTAGAACATCAAAGCCCCATTTCGCCAGCAGCCTGGTAGCGGCCACCGCTATCCCCCTCCCCGTCCGGTCGCTCCTCACCCAGTAGCCCAGGTTAGCGTATCCGTCAACTTTCCCGATATTATTTAAGCCGCACCCGCCGATTTGTTCCCCGGTTTTGGCATCGAAGATGCCGAAATCGTAAATTTCACCGGCTTTCCAGCTCGCCGGTCTTTGCTTGAGCCATGCCTTGCTTTCTTTGGGGGAATAGTCCGGGTGGGCGAACGGCAACCACAGCCCCAATTCCTTTAAAGACATCCTTACTGCTTCGTAAAGGCTTTCAATATCGCTCATACGGTAAGGGCGTAAAAGGATTGTTCCATCGGTAAGTTCCGTTTTTTTGCGGTCGGGCTTAATAGCGTCCATAGTGTTTACTATGTTACAGGCTGAAGCCATAGCTGTCAATACGGATAAACCGGTTGTTAAAAGAGACTGCCATTGCGAGAGCCCGACTTTTCGGGGCGAAGCAATCCCATAACTTGATTAATGCAACCAGTGAGGTTGCCGCACCTCCCCGATTTCATCGGGGATGGCGCGCAATGACGGGAGAGAAAGAGCCAAGCTTGAATTGTACATTATTTAATGCTAAAGTTTAGTGGAAGATATCTCATCTGTCCTGCGGGATAGTTTTTAAATATTTATGACTGACAAAATAAAGCTTACCATCGACGGTAAAATCGTAGAAGTTAACAAAGGCGCCACCGTCCTCGAGGCGGCGCATGAGGTCGGCATCTATATCCCCACCCTGTGCTACCACCCGGACCTAAAGCCTTTCGGCGGCTGCCGCCTGTGCATCGTGGAGATAGAGAACATGCGCGGGCTGCCTACCGCCTGCACCACACCGGCGACCGAGGGCATGAAGGTCACCACGGATACGGCGCAGCTCAAGGAGCTAAGACGCTCTTTTCTGGAGCTTATCCTTTCCGAGCACCCCAACGCCTGCCTGACCTGCGACCGGCGCGAGCGCTGCGGCCCGAACGACATCTGTTTGCGCAATGTATCCGTCGGCGAAAGGTGCGTCACTTGCGCCAAAAACAGAGAGTGCGAACTCCAGAATCTGGTCGAATACATCGGCATTAAAGAAATCACCCTGCCATACAGATACAAGGAGCTGCCGGTAGATTATAGCCGGGAACCCCTTATCCAGCGCGATTACAATCTCTGCGTGCTGTGCGGACGCTGCGTGCAAATGTGCACGGATGTCAGAGGCATCGGGGCCATCGGGTTTGCCAACCGCGGCTACGAGACCGTGGTCGGCACCGCCTTCGATAAGCCGCTGCAGGACGCCGGCTGCCGTTTCTGCGGCGCCTGTGTCGAGGTCTGCCCCACCGGCGCGCTGACGGACGCCGCCAGAGCCTACCACCCGGAAAAGGACTGGGAAGCAGCGGCGGTACCCTGCCAGTACGCCTGCCCGGCCGGCATCGATATCCCGCTTTACGTCCACCTGGCCGGCGAAGGCAAATACCAGGAATCGCTGGCCATCGTCAGAGAAAAAGTACCGTTCCCCGCCACGCTGGGGCGAGTCTGCATCCACCCCTGCGAGCAGGCCTGCCGCCGCGAGGCGCTGAACGACCCCATTTCCATCAAATTCCTCAAACGCTTCGTGGCGGACCGGGATATGGGATTCTGGAAGGATTTTGTTAAAAAATCGCCATCCACCGGTAAGAAAGTAGCCATCGTCGGCGCCGGCCCGGCCGGACTGACGGCGGGGTACTACCTGGCCAAAGCCGGGCATAGCGTCACCGTCTACGAGCAGTTCTCCGTAGCCGGCGGCATGATGCGGGTGGGCATTCCGGACTACCGCCTGCCCCCGGACGTGCTGGAAAAAGAAATCGATATTATCCGGGAAGCCGGAGTCGAGATAAAGCTGAACACAAAAATAGAATCTACCGACGCGTTATTCAAAGACGGCTACGATGCCATATTCCTTGCCCCCGGCGCGCATCACGGCCAGACCCTGGGCGTCGAGGGGGAGAACCTGCCCGGCGTTTATGACGGAGCTTCTTTCTTAAGGGATATTAACCTGGGCAAGAAAGTGAACCTGGGCAAGAAAGTGGCGGTCATCGGGGCCGGCAACGTAGCCATCGATAGCGCGCGCGTGGCCCTGCGCACCGGCGCGACGGACGTGCACATCGTTTACCGCCGCACCCGCGCGGAAATGCCCGCCGCCCCGGAAGAAGTGGAAGCCGCCATCGAGGAAGGCATAAAAATAGAGTTTCTGACCAGCCACCTGAAGGTAACGCAGAAGAACGATAAGCTCGTTTTGACCTGCAACCGCAACTCGCTCGGGGAGCCGGACGCCAGCGGGCGCCGCCGCCCGGTAGCCATCAAGGGCAGCGAGTTCGACGCCGAATACGATGCCATCATCGCGGCCATCGGGCAGATACCGGATATCCCCGCCGGTTTCAAGGTGAAGACCGGGCGGAACAGCATCAATGCCGACGCCGTTACCATGGCGACCAACGTTAAGGGCGTCTGGGCGGGCGGGGATGCCGTCAGCGGCACCGATAACGTGGCGCTATCCGTCATCCGGGCCATCGCCCACGGGCGCCAGGCCGCCGCCAGCATCGATAAATACCTGGGCGGCAGCGGCAATATCGAAGAAGAGCTGACCAAGGAACGCAGGATAGGCGTCTGCGCGGGCATCACGCCGGAAAACTTTAAAGACCAGCCACGCGTGAAAATGCCGATGCTCCCGCCGGAAAAAGTAATCAGCAACTTTACCGAGGTGGAGACCGGCCTGCTCAATGACGACGCCGTCGCTGAAGGCAAACGCTGTTTCCAGTGCGGTTTCCGCCGCCAGATTACCCCGCCGATGCAGCCGCCGGTATGCAGGAAACCGCAGGCGGAACCGGCAAAGACCGAGCCTGCCATCAAAGCCTAGCGGGGATAACTTAACTGTCATTCCAGCGAAGGACATTAGTCTACTATCTCCATATAATAAAACCACACCCCGATTTTATCGGGGTATCCAGGTATTCCCCATGAGCACCTATTTGGTTTATATCTTAGCGAGTGAACGCAATGGGACGCTTTACGCAGGCTTTACCAGCGACCTCCTGCAGCGGATATACGCTCATAAAAATGATATTGTTAAGGGATTTCCTAAAAAGTACGGCGTTCATAAACCAGTATATTTTGAACAATGTGATGATTATGATGCAGCGCTCCAAAGAGAGCAGCAAATCAAAGAATGGAAAAGAAAATGGAAGCCGGCTTTAATAGAAAAAACTAATCCCTTATGGCAAGACTTATATGATGAAACGCTCAAGAATAGCTAATCCGATGTACCTGGATACCGTTTTGCAACGGTATGGATTATATTTATTTTTGTTGTAAGAAGGTGTAACCTACATTATTCCCATCTATGGAAGAGGAAATATTTATGGGAATAATGCTAAAATACTAAATATATGACCACTAATTCCGGCACCCGCGTCAACAAGAACATCATTCTGACCATTGCCACGGTCACCGCTTTCATTCTGCCGTTCCTGGTGGCTTCCGTGAACGTGGCCCTGCCCACTATGGGGCGCGAGTTCAACATGGAAGCGGTGGTGATGACCTGGGTCAGCACTTCCTATTTCCTGGCGATAGCCATCGTGCAGGTGCCGTTCGGGCGGCTGTCCGATATCTTCGGGCGGCGGCGGCTCTTTATACTCGGGCTGGCAGTCTCCACCTGCGGCTCATTTCTGGGCGGGTTCGCCCCCAATGTGACAGTGCTGATTATCAGCCGCGTCTTACAGGGACTCGGCGCGGGAATGACCTTCAATAACGCCGTGGCGATTCTGACATCGGTTTTCCCCGGCAGGGAAAGGGCTAAAGCGCTCGGCATCAGCCAGGCCGGCACTTACCTGGGGCTGTCTCTGGGGCCGCTCTTCGGCGGGTTTTTAACCGAGCATTTCGGGTGGCCGAGCATCTTTATCATCAGCGGGACGCTGGGCGTTCTCCTAATCATCATGGTGTTCCTGGGACTGAAAGCGGAGTGGCGTGAAGCCTCCGGTGAAAAGTTCGATGTCACGGGTTCCATCGTCTATATCATCGGCATCGCGCTGTTCATGTACGGTTTTTCCAGCCTGCCATCGCTGACGGGTATTATCCTGTTTATCATCGGCGCGGCCGGTATGGCTTTCTTCATCCGGTGGGAGGGCAGAGTGAAAAGTCCTATCTTCGACCTTTCATTGTTCCGCCATAACCGGGTTTTTATCTTTTCCAACCTGGCGGCGCTGGTTACCTATCTTTCCACCTTTGCCGTGACCTATTTCTTGAGCCTTTACCTGCAGTATATTAAAGACTATACACCCCAGACCGCCGGGCTGGTGCTGATAGTATCATCCGTGCTGATGACCATTTTCACGCTGTTTTCCGGCTTTATTTCCCAGAAAAGAGACCCGCGGCTGGTAGCCACGGCGGGCATGGCGCTGAACTGCGCCGCGCTGATTATGCTCATTTTCCTGGGCGATAATACCTCCATATGGTACATCATCGCCGCGCTGGCGATTTACGGCACCGGCATCGGGCTGTTCGTCTCGCCCAACACCAACGCCATCATGGGGTCGGTAGAGAGCCGGGTGCTGGGGGTGGCTTCCGGCACGCTGGGCACGATGCGCACGGCCGGTATGATGTTAAGCATGGGCATCACCATGATACTGTTCTCCGTCTACATCGGCCAGGCGGAAATAACCAGCGCCTACTACCCGCAGTTCCTGGACAGCGTCCGGGCGGGATTCATCATTTTCTCCGTGCTCGGCGCAGGCGGGGTAATCGCGCAGATGGTAGCCCGCAACCGGGGCAAGGGCGAGTAGTTAGTTACTAGTTACCCCATCCATTTTCCCCGCTTTTTACGCTTTATCTTAGAATTTTTTCTTTAAATTATAGCTTTTACAGAAATACATGCTACAATAGCAAAGAAACTCCGTAACTTAGGAGTAATAGTGGAAGGCCTGAACATCGGGCTTGACCTGTTGATTGTATTGGTAGTAGCCATCGCCGGCGGCATGCTGGCGCGGCTGCTCCGTTTGCCGGTTATCCTGGGGTATTTAGCCGGCGGTATTCTCATCGGCCCTTTCGGATTCGGCATCGTCCAGGAAGAAGGGGCCATCGATGCTCTAGCCAATATCGGCGTCATCCTGCTGATGTTTGCCATCGGTCTGGAGTTTTCCATCAAAGAACTCCTGAAAATGGGGAAAATCTCCGTTATCGGCGGCATTGCCCAGATATTATTGACATCGGCGGCGGGGTTCGGGCTGGGCTACTGGATGGGCCTGGAAACAGTCGCTTCAATCTTCCTGGGTTTTATCATCGCTTTATCCAGCACGATGATTGTGCTGAAACTGCTCATGGACCGCGGGGAGATAGATACCACCCACGGGCGCATCATGCTGGGCATCCTGCTGGTACAGGATATCAGCATCGTGCCGATGATGGTGCTGATTCCGGCGCTAAGCGGCGATACCAGCGGGCTGTGGGTATCGCTGGGGATAGCGCTGGCCAAGGCGGCGGGGTTTATCGTGGCGATGCTGGCGGTGGGCTACTGGTTCATGCCCTGGCTTTTGAAAAAGGCCGCGGCGCAGCATACGCGCGAGTTGTTTTTACTGACGGTCATCGTCATTGTTTTTGCGGCGGCTTACGGTACGGACCAATTGGGGCTGTCCGCGGCCTTCGGGGCTTTTACGGCGGGCCTGCTCATCAGCCAGTCCGGCTTCGCGCGGCAGGCGTTTGCGGATATCATGCCTTTGCGGGATACCTTCGCCGCGCTGTTCTTTGTGGCGCTGGGCCTGCTGGTCGACCGGGAATACGTGTTTCACCACATCGGCACCATCGCCGGCCTGGTAGCGGTTATCATCGCCGTGAAATTCTTAATCTGCTCGTTAATCACCAGAATCTTCGGCTACGGACACAAGACGATACTCATGGTGGGGACGGGCATGATTAATATCGGTGAATTCAGCTTTATCCTGGCCGCCATGGCCCTGGATGAGAAAGTATTTTCCAGCGACCTGTATAACTTAATCGTGGCCGCAACGATTATCACCATGCTGCTCACACCTTTCGCGATGAGCTTCAACGCTTCCCTCTACCGCAAGTTAAGCCAGAATAAATGGTTCATGCGGCATTTGATGAGCCGTATCGACCCGGATTTTCAGACACGCGCCCTGGACCTGTCACGCCATGCGGTTATCTGCGGCTTCGGCACAATCGGCACGCGCATCGCGGAAGTGCTGGACAAACAGAAATTCACCTATCTCGTTATCGACCTCGACCCTACCGTTATCAGCAAGCTCCGGGGGCGGGGTGTTCCCTGCATGTACGGCGACGCCTCCAATCCGGAGATACTCGCTCACGCCAGTCTGGATAAAGCGCGCGTCCTTATCTGCACGATACCCGATTATGCGGCGGAGGAACTGACGGCGCGTAACGCTTTGAAAATAAATCCCAAGCTGGATATCGTGGCGCGGGTCCACCGGGACAGCGATGTGGAACTTTTGAAAGAGGCGGGCGTGACGGAGCTGGTACTGCCTTTCTTCGAGGGGAGCCTGGAAATGATACGCCATACGCTGCACCGCTTTGGGATGAGCAGCACGGAAATCCAGTACATCCTTAATAACCTGCGGCAGGCCCAGGGCGAGAAAAAAGAAGAAGAGTAACTCTTACAGGACGAAGAAGCCGCCGGTTTTGCCGCTGGTGCCCACGTAGCAATTGGGCGTCCGTATGCCTACCACCGCTTCCCGCTGTCCGGCGGGCACCGGGTCGACTTTATCCCAGGCGGGCGTAACGGTCATGGGGTTGGAGCAGACCCAGACATTGGTGGACTCATATTCACCGGCGAGCAGCCCCTCGCCGTCAAAATCAATACTCCTGATACGCAGACCGGCATCATTGGGATGGACGGTAAGGCGTTCAAATATCTGGTCGAAGACCCGGTAGATACCGTCCGTGCGGTTGAGCAGGCTGCTGGTGACACTGATAAAGGCCACCTTGTTCCTTTCATCCGCGGAGACGGCATCGATGCCGATAGCGATATCCGCTTGGAGGATGGAGGTGGGAGCGGGGGGCACACAAAAATCCGTGGTGGCGCCGGCGGGGATAAAATTAACGGTATAGGCTACAGATTTGGCGCCGAAGTTGATTACCTGGTAATCTATGCCTTTGCCGGGCGTGGCGCCGACCACACAGACACTCTGGTCCGCGAGGTATTCCGGGCTGACACATATCGCCATATAATCATGCGTGGTGCTGACGCCGCCGATGCCCGTCCAGTTGTTGCCGATTTTCATCATAACGTCCCCTCTGATGGTGACGCCGGGACGGTTATCCGCGATGGTGGCAAAGTAGTGCCGCCCGGGCGTGGGCTGGCCCATGGCGGGGGAAATGGCGATATCCGTGATGACGGCGTTGATGCCGTTCTTAGGATTGCCGATATCCGTCCAGAGGTTGCCGCCGTTGGTACTCAACCAGATATGGCTGCCGCCGGCGCGGCTATCTACAACAGCGACGACATCAGAGCTATCCGGGGCTACGGCGATGAGCAGCGCCGGAGTAGCAAAAGTACTGGGTAAAGACAGCGGAATAAAATTAGAACCTCCATTGGTTGATTTACGTATCATTCCGTCACTGATGATATAAATTACGTTGGCGTTATCACGCGCCACCGTCATGTGCGTGACGTTCATTATGCGGTCTCTCCTTCTTATATACTCATATTCAGGTATAACACGTTTGGCCAAAGCTGTCAATGAATTGGTAATAGTAAATTAGTCCCCAATTTTCAGTATTTATAAATTGTTTACACCGGAGTAAATACAAATAATGCAGGGTTTTTAGCGTTTTTAGAAAAACCATCCCCCTTGCCCCCTTCCTTTACGCAAGGAAGGGGGTGGAAAAGGAGATAAAGCGAGGGATTTTACTTTGCATCATTCTCGCCGGCGCACTCCGGTTTTGGGGGACAGGAATACGCCGGTCTGATGCAGCTTTAAGAGAGGGGCTGCAGATTTCACGTCCCGTGAAGCAAGAGGAGGAATATGACTGTCTTTAATTACGCTTGAAAATGGCGACTAGAGCGAACACTAAAAAGCCCGCGCCCAGCCCGATGAACATGCCCTGGACAAGATAATCAAACACCCAGCCGATTCCCATACCGATAAAAAGACCGGCGGGTATAAAGAGTCCGCTGGCTTGCCAGTTTTTGTTTTTATTTTTCTCTTTCGTTTCTTCAGTCAATTTTGCCTCCTGATTAAAATAATAGGTTTATTTTAGGGGGCTGGCATTACTATGTCAAGCGTATCCTGCATTCCCCATAAAACAAAAGGAAATTTCCGCCCGCCATTCCCGCGCAGGCTAGAATCTACTTCAAAATACAAACGATAACCGGATTTCTAAATGGATTCCCGTTTTCACGGGAATGACAAATAAGGGACGGATGCTTCACGCTGCTCGCAATGGCAGTTGAACCGAAACAAAAAGACCCCGTTTTTTAAGCGGGGTCTTTACATATTCTTTAATTACTGATTATTGACTTCGTTGAGTTTCAAATCCTCTAATACCAAACCTGAAACAGGTCAAGCCCTCGTCCATTAGTACGGCTAAGCTAAATACATTACTGCACTTACACACGCCGCCTATCAAACAAGTAGTCTACTTGTGGACTTACTCCTCCTATTGCTAGAAGGATGGGAGATCTTATCTTGGAGCGGGCTTCGCACTTAGATGCTTTCAGCGCTTATCCCTTGAAGACGTAGCTACCCAGCGATGCTCCTGGCGGAACAACTGGCACACCAGAGGTCTTCCCCTCTTGGTCCTCTCGTACTAAAAAGAGCTCTCCTCAAATCTCCAAACGCCCACGGAGGATAGAGACCGACCTGTCTCACGACGGTCTGAACCCAGCTCGCGTACCGCTTTAACCGGCGAACAGCCGGACCCTTGGGAC
>DAOUGB010000150.1:0-26182 GCA_034429595.1 Dehalococcoidales bacterium | reverse complement strand
GGCTCGGGTGCCAAAGTCAAGAAAATCGGCAAGGTTGTCATCGGCACGGTGGCCGGCGATATACATGATATTGGCCTGAACATCGTTGAGTTCATGCTGGATGTCAACGGTTATGAAGTAACCAACCTCGGCGTCGATGTACCTGTGGATAAATTCGTCCAGGCGATGAAAGATACGAAGGCGCCGGTACGCTGGTTGAGCGGCTTTCTCACGCCCGCCTTTGATGCCATGAAAGAAACCGTAGAAGCGCTGGAAAAAGCCGGACTGCGCAAAGACATCAAAATCATGATTGGCGGCGGCCAGATGGACGATGAGGTTCGCAAGTATGCCAAGGCTGATGCGTTTGGTAAAGACGCTATGGCTGCAGTTACGCTGACCAAAAAGTGGATTGGAAATGGATGACACGGGAAAAACACCGCAGGAACTATACCGGGCAAGAGATTCAATAATGCTATCTATTGAAGATATCGGATAAGGTTCCTTTTTAAAAAGCCAGGTCGGGCGGTCTGACTAATAACAACTTCCAATACGTCGATAGAGAATACGTTACAAAAAACCAGGAGAAAAAAATTGATTGAAGAAGCCGGGTTAGCCAAGATAGTTGGTAAAACTAACATCAATCAAAGTCCTGAGACTTTAAAAGAATATTCGAGACCACGCAACCTGGGACGGCCTCATGGAGTTTATGGGTAAAGCCAATAAACTCGCCGTTGAAGGTCACTTCGGCGTTCCCATGCGCCGATGCCCAGCACGATATATACGGCCCCCACGCTTCGAACTACCGCTTGTGGTTACGGAAAATTAAAAAGGGCTTCGACCCCAATAATGAATCAGAAGGTAGCCACTATATCATATTTAAGCAGTAGCTTGAGGCACCACCGCGGAGAAATCATGATAGTTACTGCTTAAGTACAATATCCTAAAGCTGGAGGGGATTATAGCCTACACTGAAAATAGCCAGAGCTATTAAATAATGCAAAACGCGGGGGTAATTTTTAGCACGATTTAATTAAGCCCTGACAAGCGATAAAAAAGGCGAAAGAAATAAAATGCAGGAGGATAATAAAATGGCTAAATCAAAATATCAGGATTGTTTATCGAAGGAAGTAATATTTAAGAGTAAATACCCGGAAATTTCTGCCCCAATGATATCCTATCGAGGCGATAGGTATGGAACGGATCTCACATTTGACTGGAGTTGTATTTCCAAACCATTAATCATCAATGATATGCCCAAAATTTGTGATTTTGACCGAGTCATCTTTCTTTACGGAAGTCATCCTACTGACCTCTCCGATTTTCAAGCTAGCGTTGAGATTTCATTGGGTAGAGATGAGAAAAAATACCTGGTAAATGCGCCAAAATTTATCTATATTCCGCGGGGGCTTACTTTGGGTGCGATCAATTTTCAAAAAGTCGGCAAACCGATTTCGTTTTTAAATTTTTGCCTTTCTTCTAAGTTCTCTCAAGAACTCTCTGAAGAGGATATTGAATCGGACTTGGGAAAATTTATGACTTCCCCAAGGGAAATGAATGGA
The DNA here is from genome assembly GCA_034429595.1 of Dehalococcoidales bacterium. Taxonomy (GTDB): domain Bacteria; phylum Chloroflexota; class Dehalococcoidia; order Dehalococcoidales; family RBG-16-60-22; genus RBG-13-51-18. The sequence continues at coordinate 24,644 of DAOUGB010000150.1, read as the reverse complement.
TTTATTGAAATCCATGCCTTCCACGGGGGGCAAAAATACAGAGAACAAAAGGTGGCAGATCATGAGTTGATCAGTATCGGCAAGGATGCAGGCGGGTGCAACTTATGTCTCTTTTACTATTCTTCAGTAGATCAAGCTTTTTTAGCTCCGGAACCACCGCATGCCCATCATTTCGATATGTGGAATGTTTTCTATGGAGGAAATCCCATGCAAGCTGATAATTTTGACGCTGAAGTGGGGTTCAGGTTCGGAGAAGAAGCTGAAGGAGTGCTCGTTGATTCCCCATCTGTGATACATATTCCAGCGGAAATGATACATCGTTCTATCGATTATCTGAGAGTCACCAAGCCTTTTAACCAGATCAACCTTTTCCTCTCGGATACATATTTTAAAGACCAGGTATTTTCTGATAAAGAAGACATTAAAATGTCTGAAGGAGCAACATCATAACAATCTTTATGATAAACCTCATATAAACAAATGTGTGTAACACAAGGTTTAAGAAAATAATTAGAAGGAGGATTCAATGAAAAAAGGCTTTCTTGCGTTGGTTACAATCTTGATAATCACTTCACTTTTTCTCGGTTCTGGTTGTAGCTCAACCGCGACTACGCCTACCCAGACCACAACCAAACCTCCGGAAACAACAACCGCGGTAACGCCGGAATCAACAACTCCAGTAGTCACGGAAACCCCAACCTCTAAATATGGCGGCACACTGACACTCTTATTAAATCCATCTCCTGGAAATCCCGGCGGCTTGCCCTGGAATCTCTTTGCCAATGAATCAATGAGTCCCCAGTTCATTATTGAAACTCTCCTTCGCCAGGATAACAAAGGGAACGTATATCCCTGGCTGGCAGAATCCTATACACTGGCTGATGACCTGATGTCTATTACCTTTACCCTTAGGAAAGACGTTAAATTCCATGACGGGACAGACTTCAACGCCGAGGCGGCTAAGTGGAACCTCGAAAATACGATGAATTCTTTTCAAAAACCAGCCACCTGGGCTTCAATAGATGTTATTGATAATCACACGCTCCGGGTCAACTTTACTGAATGGAGTAACGCGAATTTAAATGGCTTTGCTGATGGAACATCAAGCTGGATGGTTTCACCTACCGCTTACGAGAAGAATGGCGAAGAATGGGCGATGAATAATCCTTGCGGCACTGGTCCATTTAAATTCGTCAGCTTCCAGAAAGATGTATCTTACAAGACCGTTAGAAATCCGGACTACTGGGGGAAGGATGAGCAGGGCAATCAATTGCCCTATCTGGACGCCGTAGAAATCAAATACGTGGCCGATATTATGACTCAGAAATCCGCCATGCAGGCCGGAGAGGGAGATGCGCTGTATACGGAACCGGGTAAGACAGCGGCTGACCTGAAAGCTTTGGGGTTTGTAACCAGAAACCAGATAAACACTACCATGTGCTTAGTACCCGATGCTGGTCATGCCGATTCTCCCTTTACCAATCAGAAAGTGCGCGAGGCGGTGGAGTACGCTCTGGATCGTGAAGGTATCGCCAAGGCCTTCAGCTATGGCTTCTGGGAGGCCCCGAATCAGATACCCGGGTCGGACACCGTAGCTTATAACCCAGGTTTTACACTCGGACGGGAATATAACCTGGACAAGGCTAAGCAATTGATGGATGAGGCGGGATACGCCAATGGATTTAAAACCACCATCGTCTTCATAACCGGCTTGGCGCCCGATAGTATTCCCCTGGCGATACAAAGTGACCTGAAGAAAATAGGCATTGAAGCGGAAATAGATACGGCGATAAATTTCCCCAAGTGGCTAGAAGACGGGAATAATATCGTTTCATCTTTGTGGCTGGAGCCTATCGCAGAATTGGGTGGTTACAACGTTGGTCTGAGCTTCTCCTTTGGCGAAAATCGTATGTCGAATAAGAGCTGGCTGGCATCACCTGAATTCACCGCGTTATTTGATGAGATGATGTCTACGCGTACTCCAGAGGTCGATCTTATGCGGGCTTGCTTCGACCAGATAACGAAAGAGGCTTCTTGTATTCCTGTTACCCAGGGCGGGATAGGTTGGGTGATGGCACCTTATGTAGCAAAAGACGGTTGGTTAGAAAGAAGCGTGGCAGGTTGGATTAGTCCTGAAAAGATTTGGTTAGACAAATAACAGGATTTTGCTCCGTGCTGCTTATCGATTAACTGCGGGTAGGCAGCACGGAGTCAGAGATTTCTAAGGTTACGAGTTATACAGGGAAATTGAATATTATTATTGATACTCGGGTGGATTCAGCAGCAATATTCTCCGAACCCCTATTATCCGGATATTGGCACGCGGCCGTACTTTGAAATTGCTGTGTATATAGTTGCATTTCTGAATCCAGTAATGAGTTGATTGGTTAAGCATTGCTGATCTTAGGAGGAGTAGTCATTATGACGGGTAAAACACCATCGGAACTTTATCATGAAAGAATTCAAAGAATTGAAGATGCCGTTAATCTAAAAACTCCAGACAGTGTCCCCATTATCGTGGAATTCAGCTATCTTACAGCGCGCTACGCCAACATATCGAATGAGATTGCTTTTTATGATCTTGATAATTGGGTTGCCGCTAGTAAGAAGATTGTATTGGATTTGAAGCCGGATATGTCTGGTCCCGTCCCATTATGGTCCGGCAAAGGCCTTGATATTATCAAATCTAAGCAACTCAAATGGCCAGGCCACGGGATATCGGAAAACAGTTGCCACCAATATGTCGAAGGCGAATATATGAAAGCCGACGAATATGATGAATACCTGAAAGATAACGCTGATTTCATAATTAGGAAATATTTACCGCGAACTTGCGAAGCTCTGGAACCTCTAAAAATGTTACCGCCGCTCGGCAGTTTTGCGAGCTTGGGAATGGGAATGTCTCCTATAGCCATGATTTCTCAACCAGAACTTGCTAAAGCCTTCAAGTTGCTTTATGAAATGGGCGAGGTATGCAAACCATGGACTATGGCGGGAATTTCATTTATCCAGGATTTAAAAAACCTTGGTTATCCTCAAATTGAACTTGTAGGAGGCATGGCACCCTTTGACCAGCTTTCAGATTTGTTCAGAGGCATGCGAGGATTGATGCTGGATATGTTCCGGCAACCTGAAAAACTGCTGGAGGTAATGAATGAGATGTTACCTTCAACGCTGAAAAGAATAAAATTCATGCCAAAAGGAGAGAACAGGATAGTGATGTTGGGGCCTCATCGGGGAGCGGATGGCTTTATGTCCGTCAAACAATTTGAAACTTTCTATTGGCCATACTTGAAAAGTCTCATCCTTTGCATGATTGATGAAGGATTTATACCATATATGTTTTGGGAAGGAAATTATACTACTCGTTTGGAATATCTGACTGAACTCCCGCCAGGTAAAGTGCTTCATCGATTTGATCAAACGGATATATTCAGGGCCAGAGAAGTTCTTGGTAAGGACCATTGTATTTCAGGCGGATTAATGCCATCTTTATTAAAAGCAGGATCAGTTGATGATGTAAAAGCTGTTTGCAAGAAGATTATTGACGGAGTTGGCAAAGATGGCGCCTATGTCATGAGCACCAGTTGTGGTCTAGATGAAGCGAAGATTGAAAATGTAAAAGCCATGTTTGAGTTTACTCGGGAATATGGTAAATACCGTTAGTAGTATTATTGTCAGGAGTGCTTGAAAAAAAGTTGATAAAGAGGCAACGTAAGTGACAAAACAATGGATGGCCCTCACTGCAGATGAAAAAAAAGCGCAAAGATTTCGCTGGTCACTCGATACAGAAGGAATAAAGTTCATCAGCCTTGATGCTGAAAAGGCCTATAAACAGAGAGTACAGAGGTTTCTTGACGTTTATCAGGTTAAAGAGCCAGACAGGGTCCCTGTTTCAACGCCTCCCGGTCATCTGCCGGCATATTTAGATGGCACCGATTTCCATACCGTCATGTATGATTACAAGAGATTGATTCAGGCTTGGGACAATTATCTGAACGAAATGGAAATGGATGCATTGCCAAGCCCGGCACTAGTCATGCCTGGAAGGGTATTGGACTTACTGGACTACCGTCAAATAGCCTGGCCGGGTCACGGGCTTCCTAAAAGCGCCTCGGAAATCCAATTCGTCGAAGGCGAGTATGCAGGATCAGACATGTATGACGCTTTACTCAGAGACCCCTCTGATTTTTGGTTGAGATACTATATGCCCCAAATAGCCGGAGCGTTCGAATCTTTCAAGATGTTCCGGCCTCTCACTGACCTAACCTTTATGCCGATTATGAGTCTAATGCCGTTAATGAGACCGGAAGTGCAAACGACGCTGCAGACACTGCTGGATGCCGGTAAGGAACTCGATAAATATACCAAAACTATCGCCGGTTATACCACGCGTGGTATAACCCTCGGTTACCCGATGCTAAGAGGTGGTGTTTGCCTGGCACCATTCGATACCATCGGTGATGTATTCAGGGGAAGCAAGGGCATTATGGTAGATATGTATCGTCAGCCTGATAAACTTCTTGAAGCTATGGATGTGTTAGCTGACATCGCTATTCATTCCACGATTGAATCCGTTAACGCCGTCAAGGGGCTGACCGTTACGTTTACGCTGCATAAGGGAGATGACAGCTTCATGTCTCTGAAGCATTTTGAGAAGTTCTACTGGCCGTCCCTGAAGAAAGTCATCCTTGCCTTGATTGCTGAAGGTATTATACCCGTATTATTTGCCGAGGGATGTTACGATGCGCGTCTGGAGACGGTCAATGAGTTTGCCAAGGGCGAAGTTGCCTGGATGTTCGACAAAACAGATATGACAAGAGCCAAGAAAATCCTTGGAGATAACTGCTGTATTCATGGGAATGTACCTTCCTCATTACTGCACACGGGTACACCGGAATCTGTAAAAGAATATTGCCGTAAATTAATCGAAGTCTGTGGTAAAGGCGGCGGCTACATATTAGGCTGCGGCTCCAGTGTTGATAATGTAAATCCGGATAACATTCGTGCTATGATGGCGGCCGCCAAAGAATACGGTGTTTATAAAACATAATTAGTGTGTATAGGTAAATTATAAAGCCGCCGCTTCAAAAATGCCCAAACTACTTTATTAATGTTGGAGGGAACAACATCATGTTTAAAGATCCCGATATAGGCAAACCGGCCAAACAGCTCCACAAGGAAAGACAAAAAAGGCTTAATGATGCCATGGAGGTGAAAGTGCCAGACCGGGTGCCTATTAGCTGCCCGATAGGCTATTTCCCTGCCAAGTATGTAGGGATACCCTGTTCCGCCGCCTACTATGACTTCGATGCATGGTACGGTGCCTACGATAAGACATTACAGGAGTTCCGACCGGATACGTTCGGCGCGACCAATTACACGCCGGGCACGGCCCTGGAAATCCTGGACCCGAAGACGATGCGGTGGCCGGGATATGGTGTCGAGCCATACCAGGGCCATCAAGCGACAGAGATTGAAAGCCTCAAGGCGGATGAATACGACCTGTATATGAATGATTCGACGGACTACCTGATGCGGCACCACCTGTCCCGTATTTCCGATAAACTCAAAGGGCTGGCAACATTGCCGCCGCTTTACTACCTGGGGCAGGGGCCCATCCCAGAGCAGGTAACGGCGATGGCACTCGCTGAACCGGAGGTAGCGAAAGCCATTGCCACGCTCCAGAAAGCCGGCCGCGAGTTCCGTAAGGCACGGCCCAAGCAGGCCAAGTTCCAGAAGCTGCTAGAACGCTACGGCTATTTCCCTTCCGGTTTTGCCGCCGCGGCGCTGCCTCCCTATGATATCCTCTCACATTCGCGACGGGGGATGACGGGCACTATGTTCGACATGTTCCGTCAACCCGATAAAGTCATCGAGATGTGTGAATTCATCCTGAAACAGACGCTGGAACGGACACCTCTGATACCGGACGAGAACGGGCATATGAGGATATTCATGACCAATACCCGTGGTTCCGATGACTTTCTTTCCAAGAAGCAATTCGATACTTTCTACTGGCCGACATTCAAGAAGCTGGTGGTGGGGTTGTGCGCACGGGGAGCGACGCCGTACATCTTCTTCGAGGGCAAATTCGATTCGCGGATAGAGTATCTGCTCGAGTTTCCCAAGGGGCAATTCGTAGCGCGTTTCGATACGTCAGATATATTCAGGGCCAAGGAAATCCTTAAAGGCCATTGCTGTATCGAGGGGAACGTTCCGTCTTCCATTCTCCAGGTGGGAACCAGGGAAGACGTCATTGCCTATTGCAAGAAACTCATCGATATAGTCGGGAAGGACGGTGGATACATCCTATCGCCGCGGAGCTCAACCGACGAAGTCAAACCGGAGAACCTCAAAGCTATGATCGATTTCACCAAAGAATATGGCGTGTATAACTAGAAGTTGTTTCTGCCTCACGGAAAAAACGAGTAACTCCTGCTCTCACAGCAACACTAGGAAACAGCAACCATTTCTCGTTTTAAACACGATGTTAGAAATGCCCGTTGAAGGCCTCAATCAGAGCATTTCTCCATAGGTTTTGCCGTTGTTGGCTAAGAGGCAAAGCGGTTTTAGGGGGAGTGTTATCCTGGTTTACCGCATAGTGTAAGCAAAATGGTATGTAGCTCGGAACTGCTGGAGTGTTTTTGGTCGCGTTCCACCTTTTTCCCCACTGGTTATGTATAGAGTTTATAAATAAACCATAATTCTTTAAAATTACTAGTGTCCATATTGTTCAGTATCAAGATAACAATCGCTTGTTTTGTGCAGCGTAGGCTCATTCCGAAGGATGAATGAGCTTGTCCACACTCGATAAAACGTAAATTGGGTCTCTCTGGTGTGTTATTGAATCTGTTGGGGAAAGATTCATCCCGCAAAGTTTTACCATTGTGCGTGGTGACTGCTTAATCCGAGGATACCCGAAAAAGTCGGTTTAATATCTGCCTTTTTAGAACATCCAACTCCTGCAAACATGGCGGAGAGGTATTGGCATTATATATGTTGTATGGATAAGAGTGAAAAATTGAGATTGATTACGCTGACATGTCTCCGTTGTGGTCACGAGTGGGTACCTAATAGACCTGTGGAACCAAAGGTATGCCCTAGATGTAAGTCTCCCTATTGGAACAAACCCAGGTGGAAGGGGGTGAAAAAATGAGAGCAGCGTTATATGCGAGGGTAAGCACGGAGGAGCAGGTTGAAGGCCACTCTATTGATGTCCAGGTAAGAGCCTTCAAGAAACTTATCCAAGATAAGCACTGGGAAAAGTACCATGAATACATTGATGAGGGAAAATCTGCCAGAAGCGACAATATTGATAAGCGTCCGGCATTCAAAGAAATGATGAAGGATGCCTTATCTGGTAAGGGTGATAGAAGTGAAAACCCGGGATGAACTGAAACTGTTTTTCCAGCTATCCTTTGAATAGCATCTGGAAAAGTCTATTTGGCGACCCCGGGGGGATTTGAACCCCCGATCTCCACCGTGACAGGGTGGCATGTTAGACCGCTACACCACGGGGCCATAAAGAAAACGCACGGCTTTACTTAAAAATAACCGTACTTTAAAAGTCTATCAAAGGCGTGGTACCCTGTCAAGGCAGTATAAGGCTTTTAGTCGTTCGTCATTCATGATATCCTGTAAATAGGGGATAGCGTTAACGAGATTGTTATGTTGTCTCTGTATTTAAATTGTGGTATAATAACACAAAATTAGCTGAGGGATTGGACGTGGCAAGAAAGAAAAAAGAAATACAGGTTAAAGATACTAGAGTACAGGAATATGAACTGGTCTACATACTTAGTCCGGAAATGACGGATGAAGCCCTGGAAACCAGGGTAAATGGTATTTCTGGGTTTATTACCGGCCGGGAAGGCGTTATCGACGCGGTTGATAAATGGGGCAAAAAGAAACTGTCTTATCCCATCAAACACTTCTTGGAAGGTAATTATATATTAACCAAGTTCAAGATGAGTCCGGCTAAATGTAAAGAACTCGAAGCGAATCTGCGCATATCGGAAGACGTCATCAGGCATCTTCTAATAAGAGTTGGCAGCTAAACCCTTGGTGTTACAAACGCACGAGTTATCATGGGGAGGTGACGGGCGATGCCGAGTCTGAACAAAGTTACCGTAATTGGGAATGTTGGCAATGAACCGGAAATGCGTTTTACACCAAACGGTAAACCGGTCACGTCTTTCTCGGTAGCAACTAATTGGGTCTATACTTCTCCTGAAGGAGAACGCCGCCAAGAGACAGAGTGGTTTAGCGTCGTCGCCTGGAACCGGCTGGCTGAACAATGTAACCAGTTTCTCGCTAAAGGAAAACTGGTTTATGTTGAGGGAAGGATACATACCAGGAACTGGGAAGGGCAAGACGGGCAAAGCCATTCCAGGATGGAAGTGATTGCCAACCGGGTAATTTTCCTGGATAGGAAGGGCTCCTCCGCCATGTCTGATGAAAAGGTTGATGATGTTATTAGTAGTGGTGATATGGAACCGGAAGACCTTCCATTTTAATAGCATAGAAAAAACTTTAATATAGATAGAGGATAGGATGACACAAGCTAAAGACACAAGACCGAGAAGACCATCCCGGGGGAAATATATCCCCAAGCGTAAGGTTTGTTTCTTTTGCCGGGATAAAGTACAGTACATAGATTATAAAGACCCGGCCAAACTTCGCCCTTATATATCGGACAGAGGTAAAATATCACCGCGCCGGAAGAGCGGCGCCTGTGCCAAGCATCAACGCGCGCTGTCCACTGCCATTAAAAGAGCCCGGCATCTGGCTCTCCTGCCGTTTGTATCGGCCCATATGCACAAGACCGGGGCGGTTTAAAAAACGCAGAGCGCTAATATATTTGTTCTTCTTACTGGATTAGTTTATTATTGCACAATAGATAACGGGGAGATAAAGTGCCAAAAAGAACCTATCAACCTAAGAGTATTCCCAGAAAGCGTGAGCATGGTTTCTTAAAGAGAATGAGCACACGCGGCGGCCGGGATGTCCTGAAAGCCAGAAGAGCCAAGGGGCGGGCAAAATTAACTGTAGTTTAACGTTTGTGTTAAACGGGCAGGATGGCTCTGCCGTGAGGGGTGAGAATCAATCAAACGGTAAAATCCAGTTTGGTCTGGTTTATGCTGAAGGCGGGTCATGGACAAGCAAAGAAATCGTCATCAGGGCCTTGCCGAATAAACTAAACTCATCTAGATACGGATTTGTTGTCAGCCGGCGTGTAGGGAAAGCGGTGGTGAGGAACCATATAAAAAGGCTTCTCCGCGAAATAGCGCGGCACACGCCGATAAAACCGGGTTGGGATATCGTTTTTATTGCCCGTATTCCTGCGGCCACTACCGGTTTTAAAGATTTGGATAAAACGGTCAGGAAGCTGTTATTCCGGGCCGGTCTATGTGTGGGGGAAGATGAAAAAAATAGCCTTGGGGCTAATTAAATTATATCAGCAGACCATTTCACAGGTAATGCCGCCGTCCTGCCGTTTCGCGCCTACCTGTTCGCAATACACTTTTGAAGCTATAGAGAGATTTGGCATTATTAAGGGCATCGTGCTGGGTATTAGACGTATCGCCCGCTGTCACCCTTTGAATCCGGGTGGTTATGACCCGGTACCGGAAAAATAATCACTTTTGATATTACACGGCAAATTATGGTACAAATACCCGTGGAGAACATAGTGAGATTGAAAAGTAAAAAAACTATTGGACTGATTTCCCTGCTGGTAGCATTAATTATTTCTATTACGCTCTTCAGCGGGTGTGTCCGCGGCGTGGTGGCTGTTGGCTGGTCCGGCGGCGCGGTAGCTAACGGGAATTTATATGTAGGCTCCAAAGATGGACGTCTCGTGGCGGTTAATCTCGCGGATAGCAGTGTTCTGAAAGCGGATCCTATTACAGTCCAGGCTCAAGGCGGGTTATTTAGCTGTTCATCACTCGGGTGCGGCGGCGGCAGTTCCGCGGTGCCTATTTACGGCACGCCGGTTGTAGCTGATGAACTGGTATATATCGCCGGGTATAACGGGAAAATCTATGCCTACAGAACAGATAACCTGGCCCAGCGCTGGATTTACCCCCGAGAAGGCTATCTGCAGTCGTTTGTCGGCGGTATAGTCGTCTATGAAAATAAGCTTTACGTAGGTTGTACCAGCGGCAAAATATACGCTCTGGATGCAGAAACCGGAGATTTGCTTTACCAGTATCAGACCGATGGTAAAGTCTGGGGAACGCCCGCCATTGACGCGGAAAATGATACTCTACTTGTGGGTTCTTACGATAAAACGTTGTACGCTCTTAGTTTAAATGACCTTAGCCTGAAATGGTCATATACCACGGAAGGCTCGATAATATCCACGCCGCTGGTAGAGAACGGTATCGTGTACTTCGGCTCATTCGATAGAAATCTGTACGCGCTTAAAGCGTCCGATGGCACCCTGGTATGGAAATTCATGGGTGAGAACTGGTTCTGGGCGAAGCCAGAAATATTGAACGGTGTGTTGTATGCTGCCTGCCTGGACCATTTTGTTTATGCTTTGAACCCGGCTACCGGCGCTGAAGTCCATGAAGCCTATGACCTTAAGAGCCCGGTTTCTTCAGCCCCGGCGGTTGTTGCTAATCTGATTGTATTCGCATCACGGGAAGGTGTTGTCTATAAGATAGATACCACCTCCGGAGAAATCACGCAAATAACGGAACTGGATACAAATGTAGACGGGCCGCTGGCGGCTTATGATGGGATAGTCTATATTCATCCCGGGAAGGCAAATCTGGTACGTATCAATCCTGAAACCGGCGCCATATTGCCGGCTATACCTCTGTAAAGTTGAAATTATGGTAGGCTGATTTTGAATATCTGGGAATTAATTATACAGCAACCTCTAACAAATGTCCTTATCGTGATGTCCGATTATCTGGGCGGTTTTGGCGTTGCTATTATTATTCTTACGATTGTTATTAACCTGGCCCTCCTGCCCATGACCTTGAGTCAGATACGCTCGTCAAAAAAGATGCAGGACTTGCAGCCCAAACTTGCCGAGCTTCAAAAGAAATACGCCAAGGACCGGCAGAAGCTTGCCCAGGAGCAGATGAATCTTTATAAAACGGCCGGAATAAAACCGGTCGGTTGTGCTCTTTCGATGTTTATCCAGATGCCGGTCTGGTTCGCGTTATATCAGTCCATCATGCTGGCCCTGGCCGTCGCGCCGGAAGGGCTGCTGAATCTTTCGAGGTTCCTTTACTCGTGGGATATTATTTTTGGCGCGCTGCCGTTAAGCCGTGATTTTCTGCTGATGGACTTATCGCAGCCCAACCTCATTCTGGCGATACTGGTTGGCGTGACGATGTGGATACAGCAAAAAATGACTTCCACTCCCAACCCGGACCCGCGGCAGCAGCAGCAGGCGCAGATGATGCTCTGGATGATGCCCATGCTTTTTACTTTCATGGCTTTATCTTTCCCCGCCGGCCTGGCTTTGTACTGGGTATCTTCCAGCGTCTTTAGAATTGTATTACAGTGGCGTATTTCCGGCTGGGGTGGATTAAAAAGACAGCCGCCGCCACCGCCGGCTGAAGGGGAAAAGAAACGCCTGGAATTTAAAGACGCTCCTGGCAAAAAAATAACCGTAGAGCCAAAGAAAGAAGATGTCATTATTACCGATAAGGAATCGTTAAAGAAAATCACCGGCACCAAAAAATCCGGCGGATTCAAGCTGTTCGGTAATAAAGATGACGGGGGCAATAAAAAGTAATAATCTGGCTAACGAGGATAAAAACTATGGATTCACCTGGCAATGAGAAAGACGTTTTTGAAGAAGCAAAAAAAGTACTGGAAGACCTGCTTGATTTAATGGATTTACCCGGCGTGGTCAGGCCTTCAGATGAATTTACGGTTAATGATGAAGACGGTAAACTTGTATCTGTTGGGCTCAACATAGAAGGTGACGATATGGGCATCCTTATCGGGCGGCGTGGACAAACGATGGTTTCTTTACAATATATCGTCCGCCTGATCATGGCGCATAAAATGCAGGTACAGATGCCCATTGTTCTCGATGTAGAAGGGTATAAGCAGCGCCGCTGTGAGGGACTGCGCACCCTGGCCTTAAGGCTCGCCGAGCAGGTAAAAACACGGAATGTTCCTTTTACCATGGAGCCCATGCCTGCTTTTGAAAGGCGCATTATTCACATCACGCTTGCTGACAATCCGGATGTCATCACGGAAAGCACCGGTGCCGGGGAATCCCGCAAAGTGGTCATTATCCCTAAAAAGCTGCCGCATAATTAATCCCTCGTCATTGCGACAACGTGGCAATCTCTATCCCCGGATTAGTTATTTGATATTTTTCATATTGATTTCCGGCCGAGTTTATGGTAACCTATTACTGTTAAAAACCGTGACGGAGAAGAGTAAGGCCGGCTAAAGAATATTCAGCGAGTCTGGTAGGGTGTGAGCAGACATATTCTCCAGCCTGAAAATCACTCCAGAGTTGCCGACTGAACACCCCCGCAGGGGGCTAGTAAGTACGGACGGAAACGTCAACCGTTATCCTGACGAGGGCATTATTTAGTGCTCTAATGAGTGCCTCTTCCGGTAATGCCGTAAGGGGAAAACGGGTGGTACCGCGGGAATTTAAAGTCTCGTCCCTGTAGACGGGACTTTTTTGTTTATATGGAGTTATCATTGCGAGGAGCGTAGCGAGTGAGAGGATTTTATAAACGGAGTGATGAATATGTTTAAACCGGTCAGCAGCCATGTAAGCTTTCCTAAAATAGAAGAAGCCGTATTAGCGGTATGGAAAAAAGAGCAGACTTTCCAGCGCAGCGTGGAAGCCCGTAAGGGTGGTGAAAGCTTTATTCTTTATGATGGGCCGCCTACCGTTAACGGCAGTCCTGCCATCCATCATATTCTTACATCTGTCTTTAAAGATGTGCTGCCGCGCTATAAGACGATGAAAGGCTATTATGCCCCCCGCATCGCCGGCTGGGATACGCACGGCCTGCCGGTCGAGTTGGAAGTGGAAAAGCAACTCGGCATATCGTCCAAGCCGCAGATTGAAGAGTACGGCATCGCTAAATTTAACGAAAAGTGCCGGCAGAGCGTTTATAAATATCTTGGTGAATTTTCCGCGGCCATTGAACGCGCCGGCTACTGGGTAGACCAGGATAATGCCTATATCACCCTGAAAAATGAATACATCGAGAGCATCTGGTGGGCGCTTAAGAACATGTGGGATAAAGGGCTGATTTACCAGGGCTATCGTGTCACTCCGCATTGTCCGCGCTGCGGTACCTCTTTAAGCTCTCACGAAGTTTCCCAGGGCTACAAAGAAAATACGGAAGACCCGTCAATTTACATAAAGTTCAAGGTTGCCGGCAAGCCCAAAGTTGATTTACCCTCGGATAAACCTGCCTACCTGCTGGCCTGGACGACCACGCCGTGGACGCTGCCGGGCAACACCGCTTTAGCCGTGGCGGCGGATGCCGATTATGTTTTGCTGAAGAGTGAAGATGATTATCTCATCCTGGCCGCGCGCCTGGCCTCGACACTGAAACTGGATGGGTATGAAAGCGTTAAAACCCTTAAAGGAGAGGAACTGGTGGGGACGGAATACCAGCCGCTCTTTAATCCCCATGCTTTCGGTGTGGAAAGGCTGCGCTTCCAGGACGGGGGCGCGCTTACTGCCCAGCCGCCCGCGGATGACCTTACCTATAAAGTAATCAGCGGTGATTTTGTAACTATGGAAGATGGTACGGGTATCGTCCATGTTGCTCCTGCTTTCGGTGAGGTGGACTACGAGGCTGGTAAACAGTGGCGGCTGGATTTTGTCCAGCAGGTGGATTTACAGGGCAAAATCACCGGCAATTATGCTTTCGCCGGTAAGTTCGTCAAAGCCGCTGACCCGCTGGTGCTGGATGACCTTAAAGCGCGCGGTCTGCTCTTCCGCCGGGAGACGATAAAACACACCTATCCTTTCTGCTGGCGCTGTGAATCCCCGCTGCTTTACTACGCCAAGACCACCTGGTACATCAAGACCACCGCCGTCAAAGAACGGCTTATCTCCGGCAACGAGCAGATTAACTGGTATCCGGAGCATATAAAATACGGGCGCTTTGGCGATTGGCTCCAGAATAATATCGATTGGGCTTTCTCGCGGGAGCGCTACTGGGGCACGCCTTTGCCCATCTGGCGCTGTGAGTCCTGCGGCGCTTTCGAATGTGTTGGCGGCGTGGATGGGCTCAAGCATAAACCCGGTGTTGCCGGCATCAAGGAGCCTTTGGATCTCCACCGTCCCTATGTTGACGAAATAACCTTCGATTGCGCCAAGTGCGGCGGTAAAATGAAGCGCACGCTGGAGGTCATGGACTGCTGGCTGGATTCCGGCGCCATGCCTTTCGCTCAAGTGCATTATCCTTATGAGAATAAGGAGAGGTTCGATAATCAGCTCAAACAGGCGGACTATATCTGTGAGGCCATCGACCAGACACGCGGCTGGTTCTACAGTCTGCATGCCCTTTCGACACTCCTGTTTGACCGTCCGTGCTTTAAGAATGTCATCTGTCTTGGCCATATACTCGATGCCAAAGGCGAGAAGATGAGCAAACGCAAGGGCAACGTGGTCTATCCCAACGATATCCTCCAGAAATACGGCGCGGACGCTTTACGCTGGTATCTGTATACCGCCTCCGCCCCCGGTAACCCGCGCCAGTTCGACGAAAAGAAACTAGGCGAGGCGTCGCGCAGCTTTCTTTCAACCATCTGGAACGTTTATTCCTTCTTCGTCATGTATGCCAATATTGATAACTACAAACCGGCTGGAGGGACTTTCCCGCCGCCGGAGGCGGAGCTGGATAAATGGATTCTTTCCGAGCTTAACCAGCTCGTTGTGGATGTGGATAACGCTTTGCAGTCCTATAATCCTACCGAGGCCGGCCGCAAGCTGGAAGACTTCGTAGACGGGCTTTCCAACTGGTATGTCCGCCGTAGCCGCCGGCGCTTTTGGAAGAGTGAAAATGATACTGATAAAATGTCTGCCTATAACACGCTTTACCAGTGTCTTGTGACACTCACCAAGATAATCGCTCCCTTTACCCCCTTCCTCGCCGAGGAAATGTATCAGAACCTGGTACGTTCCGTATCTCCTGATGCGCTGGATAGTGTCCACCTCAATGATTTCCCGGTAGCTGACCAGTCATTGATAGATAAGCAGCTGGCGGATGATAACCGCCTAGCGATGAAGGTCTGCAGCATGGGCCGGTCGGCGCGGTCTAAAGCCGGTATCAAAATCCGCCAGCCCCTGGAGAGTATTCATGTCGGCGTCTCCAGTGATTGGGAGTCGCGCGCTCTGGAAAGGATGGCGTCCTTGATTCTGGAAGAGTTGAATATTAAAGAACTGGCGCCGGAAAAGCTGGAGCATGTAGCCGGGATGGAAGCCAGCGGTCAATACGCGGTCGTTACGGAAGGTAACAATAGCGTTGCGGTCTTTACGCCGATTACTATTGAGCTTGAAGCGGAAGGCATGGCAAGGGAGATTGCCCACCGTATCCAGAGTATGCGGAAGACCGCCGGTTATGATATCGCTGACCATATCATCATGTATTATGATGGGCCGGCCAACTTCGTGCAGTCAATCTCCGCTTTTACGGACTACATCCGGCAGGAAATACTGGCGGATGATATCGAAGACGATGTCCCAGAAAACGTTGATTTACAGGAAGAACACAAGATAAACGGCTATACGCTCAAGCTGGGCATCAAGAAAGTCTGATAAAGCAAAGCAAATCACTGCCGCTTAAACGGAAAAATAGATTTTTGGGCAGGGCGGGTTTTACTTTAAGGCCGCGGTGTCTCTATCGGGATAACCGTTGCCGTTAACTTGTCACTACCGCGGTAGTACTGGATTCCCAGCGGCTTGCCGATGGTTGCTGCATGCAGTACCTTGGTCAGTTCGTCGACTGTAGTTACGTCGGTGCCCCCGATACTCACGATTACATCGCCTTGCTTTAGTCCGGCTTTATCCGCCGGGCTTCCGGCTTGTACGTTTAATAGTAGCACTCCCTCTTTTACTTGCAGGTTGAATTCCCTGATAGCCAGCTGGTCAACGGTATAAAGTGACACGCCTAAATATGGGCGTGTCACATAGCCTTTGTTGACCAGCTCCTGGATAATTGGTATCGCCGTATCGATACTGATAGCATATCCCATCCCTTCCACGCCTACACTGGCTATCTTGGCGCTGGTAATGCCGATGACTTCTCCGGATAAATTGACCAGCGGCCCGCCGCTGTTGCCCGGATTTATCGCAGCGCTCGTCTCGATGAGATTATAAAGTGTTTGATTTTGGTCGACAGATAATGATACATTCTGACGGCTCACGATTCCCTCGGTGGCCCTGATTCCCTGGCCCAGCGCATTGCCGATGGCTACTACCCAGTCGCCGATACGTAATTGGGAAGCGTTGCCGGTTTTCAGTGACGGGAGACCTTTAGCATTTATCTTGATAATTGCCAGGTCGTTAAAAGCGTCCGTATAGACTGCATCCGTATCGGCGGTATAAGCATCGCCGCTATCGGTAGTCACGGTGATAGTCTTGGCGCCTTCAACGACATGGTTATTCGTCACGATAATGCCGTCGGAGTCTATGATCCAGCCGGAACCGGCACCTTCCTGGGTATAGGGACGGTTGAAAATATCGTAAGAGGTTACCTGTGTGGTTATAGCTACCACCGCGGGTTTTACCATCGCCACCACATCGGCAATACTATAGAGTTCTCCTGATGTTTGTGCCGGGAGTTGTGACGGTGTCCATGTAGGGTTAAGCGCCTCTACTTGCGTCGTCGTAGTGGTGGTGGCGGCGTTCGGGGTTGTCGTTGTTGGGGTGGGGCTTACCAGGGTAATGCAGCCGGTAAAAAGAATCGTGCCCGTTACCATGATTAGAACTAGCGTCAGCAATAGCGTTTTTACGTTCAAAAATTTCATAGCAGCATCCTTTTTTATCCTCTTATAATTATAGCATAGGCAGTAATTGTTAAAAGAATATGAACACGGGGTGGCCTGTTAACGCGCGGTTAATGCTTAACTTTTCTCCTTAATTAGCCGGAATAAAGCGTATTTACGAGTATACCTAAGATTACGCCGTCATTTAGCATCCTTATCCCACGAAAACTATCTCAAACATAAATAAATATCCAAAACTACGGTTGTGTAGAGCCAGCCATGATGCTAAGATAAAACTGGCTGGCAGTGGCATATTATTACATTAATACTGCTACATCTACATTGCTGAATCGCGCAATTGCACATTTTTGATTATACTGGCTAGTCCTGCCTTATTGTTTGTCCGCAGGCGCAGCATCAATCAGGGTAGCCTCCTTATATCGCATATCCAATCATATCGACCACGGGTGAAGTTTGCTTATTTATATCAGGAATTAAGCGGAGGTAAAAAGTGGGACACAAATCGGAAAAAGCGGAACAAAGAAGAAGGTATAAAGAGGCTTTCAAAGGCGTTAAACACGGCCACGGCACACGCTCTGTCAGAAAGAAAGATGAGAGCGCTCTGGGCAGAAAGTAAGCCTGGAAAGAGCTCCTTAGCTTAAATCAAAACCCCCTCTCGCGTAAGATTTCGCTCCTTCCGCTTTACCCTCTCCCTTGGTGGGAGAGGGTGACGGGGGGAGGGTGAAACCCTCGGAGAGGGGGTAAGTTACTATTAATTTATCGTCCTTATTTGAATTGGGCGGGTACTTCCGGCAATGTCTTCAGGGCTTCTTTTACTAATGATTCCGGATAGTCATAGTCCGTTAGTTTGCCGGTGAGATACTGTTCATACGCCGCCATATCGAAGTGGCCGTGGCCGCTGTGGCAGAAGAGTATCGTCTTGGCCTCGCCGGATTCTTTGCACTTCAGGGCTTCGTCTATCGTTACCCTGATAGCATGGTTGGTCTCCGGCGCGCTGATGTATCCCTCCGTCCGTGCGAAAGTGATGCCGGCTTCGAAGGTGGCCACCTGCGGTACCGCTTTAGCTTCGATAAAGCCAAGTTTGTACAGGTGGCTGACCAGCGGTGCCATGCCGTGATAGCGCAGACCGCCCGCATGTACCGGCGGCGGCATGAAATCATGTCCCAGGGTATACATCTTGCAGATAGGTGCCATACCGGCTACATCGCCGAGGTCCCAGGTATAAGGGCCCTTGGTCAGTGAAGGGCAGCTCGTCGGTTCGGCGCAAATGATGCGGGTGTTCTTCTTCTTACCGTTCAGTTTATCTTTCACGAAAGGCAGGAAAAGCCCGGCAAAATTGGAGCCGCCGCCCACGCAGCCGATGATGATATCCGGATAGTGTCCGGCCATTTCCATCTGGAGCATGGCTTCCTGCCCGATGACGGTCTGGTGCATCAATACATGATTGAGCACGCTGCCCAGCGAATACTTCGTATCGTCGCGGCTGAAAGCGTCTTCACAGGCTTCGCTGATGGCCAGCCCGAGGCTGCCGTTGGCATTGGGGTCTTTCGCCAGCATATCGCGCCCGACCTTTGTATCGGGGCTGGGGCTGGCAACACATGTAGCTCCCCATGTCTCCATCATCAAACGGCGGTAAGGCTTTTGATTATAACTTACGCGCACCATGTAAACCTTGCATTCGAGGTCGAACAGCTTGCAGGCCAGCGCCAGCGAACTGCCCCATTGCCCCGCGCCGGTCTCCGTGGAAAGTCTTTTAACGCCTTCCTTCTTGTTGTAATATGCCTGGGCGACGGCGGTGTTCGGCTTATGGCTGCCGGCCGGGCTTGTATCCTCGAATTTGTAGTAGATTTTCGCCGGGGTATCGAGGAGTTTTTCCAGCCGGTAGGCCCGCTGCAGGATAGTTGGCCGCCAGACGCGGTAGACCTCCCGTACTTCATCCGGGATTTCGATATAGCGTTCTTTGCTGAACTCCTGATTATTAATCTCCTCGCAGAAGAGCGGCGGCGGCAGTCTGGTCGGTTCCTTGGTGCCGGGGTGCAGGTACGGCGGCAGCGGTTCCGGCAAGTCTGCTTGGACGTTATACCAATGGGTCGGTATTTTCTTTTCATCTAAAATGAATTTTGCTTTATCCACTTGCATCTCCTTTACAATATGTATGATTGATAGTTTATATGAACGGGGCACTACATATCAAATACCTCCGGTATTTTTCATATTATTTAACGCTTGGCGCAGGCTGGTAATGAAGGACTTTAAGGAAGTAAGGGTGTTATCTTCCTCCATCAGTTGAATCAGCTTGCTCCCGATGATTACGCCCTCGGTTTCTTTGGCGGCCTGGACGGCCTGCTCCGCTGTGGATATCCCGAAGCCGACACATAACGGTTTATTGGTATTGCTGCGTACCCTTTTTATAAAACTCCCCAGCTCCGGTGAAAGGGATGTTCTCGCTCCGGTCACTCCGGTAAGAGAAACGAGGTAAATAAATCCCTGGCTCCGCTCCGCCACTGTTTTTACTCTTGCGTCGGTGCTGGTGGGCGCCAGCAGGTATATCAGGTCGATGTTGTTTTTTACGGTTACGGCTTCAAGTTCTTTCCCTTCTTCCGGCGGCAGGTCCGGGATGATTAGCCCGTTTACCCCGGCATGCACGCAGCTGTGGCAGAAGTCCTCCAGCCCGTAATTAAGTACGGGATTATAATAGGTCATGAAAACCAGCGGTATATCCGTCCGTTCGCTGATGGCCATCGCCGTCTCGAGGCACTTTTGCGGCGTTATACCCTGCATCAAGGCTTCGTGACTGGCTTTTTGTATCGTCGCGCCGTCTGCCAGCGGGTCGGAAAACGGTATTCCCAGCTCGATGATATCGCAGCCGCTTTCGGCCAGGATAGATGCCGTTTTTACCGTTGTTTCGATGTCCGGGTAGCCGGTGGTGATATAAGCCACTAATGCCTTATAACCCGGTTTAAATACTTCGGCAATACTGCTCATGCTTGCATCCCCATATAAATCTTCCCCCTTACTTCTCCTGTCCGCTTAACCTATCCCATCTAGGGAGCCTTGTATCAAAAGTCATTCTGAAGAACGAAGCGATGAAGAATCCGTACCTGAAAAGGCGGTTGCGGATTTTTCCCCCGATTTGCATCGGGGTCAAAATGACCATAAAATAATACTTTTGATACAAAACCCCTTGTGGGAGAGACAAGCGTGAGGGGTAATCTTCACGATGTTCTTCATGTTTAAGTTGTTATTTCATCTCCAATACTCTGGTTACGATATCTAAATCTTTATCCCCCCGCCCCGATAGATTCACGATGATTAGTTTATCTTTGGGCAGCCCGGCGGCCAGTTTGTAGGCGTAATAAATAGCGTGGGAAGATTCCAGCGCCGGAATGATGCCTTCCGTATGGCACAGCAGCTTGAAGCCTTCCAGCGCCTCCGTATCCGTCACGGTCACGTACTCGGCGCGGCCGCTGTCTTTATAAAAACTGTGCTCCGGCCCCACCCCCGGATAGTCCAGCCCCGCCGAGATGCTGTGGGTTTCCATTATCTGTCCGTCCTCGGTTTCCATGAGGTAAGACTTGGTGCCGTGCAGCACCCCTGTTTTTCCGGTTGCCAGCGTGGCGGAATGTTTCCCGGTCTTGATGCCTTCTCCCCCCGCTTCCACCCCGATGAATTTCACCTCTTTGTCATTATAAAACGGATGGAACAGCCCCATCGAGTTGCTGCCGCCGCCCACGCAGGCCACCAGGTAATCGGGCAGTCTCTGGTACGCTTTTAGTACCTGCTCTTTCGCTTCTCGTCCGATAATCGATTGGAAGTCCCGCACTATCATCGGGTAGGGGTGCGGCCCCACCACCGAGCCCAGCAGGTAATGCGTATTCTTGATATTGCTCACCCAGTCGCGTATCGCCTCGTTGATGGCGTCCTTGAGCGTCTTGCTGCCTGAATCCACCGGGCGCACTTCCGTTCCGGCGAGCTTCATGCGGTTAACATTGGGAGCTTGTCGCTTAATGTCTTCCGACCCCATGTAAACGATGCATTCCAGCCCGAGCATGGCGCAGACCACCGCCGTCGCCACCCCGTGCTGTCCTGCCCCCGTCTCGGCGATTATCCGGCTCTTGCCCATGCGCTTGGCCAGCAGCCCCTGTCCCAGCGCGTTATTTATCTTATGCGCGCCGGTATGTGCCAGATCCTCCCGCTTTAGCAGGATGGTTGCCCCGCCCGCTTTCTTGGATAATTGGGCGGCGTGGTAAAGCGGCGTCGGCCTGCCGATGTAGTCGCGGCAAAGGCTAGCGAATTCCCTCTTAAAGTTGGCGTCCGCCATCGCTGCGGCATACGCTTTTTCCAGTTCGTCCAGCGCCGGCATCAGCGTTTCCGGCACGAACTTGCCGCCGTACTCCCCGAAGTAGCCGCGTTTATCCGGCCGTGATGTTTTTGCCATCGTATAAATCCTCATAATTGAAATGCATTGCTCTGCGTACCAGTTCCATTGTTGCCTGGCTTTCTGTGCAAGCCCGTTTGGTCCCTGCTTGGAGGGCATCTTTAATCATGGCTGGTCTGGATTCGTAATAAGCCCTTTTTTCACGTATCGGTTCAAGGAAGGCATTGATAATATCGGCAGCCTTTTTCTTGCAAGCCACGCAGCCTATTTCCCCTCGCTCGCACCGCTCTTTGATATCCCGTGCCTCTTGTTTATTGAAAGCCAGCTGGTATTTGTAAATATTGCAGATATCGGGATGTCCGGCATCGTTAGCCCTGATGCGGGCCGGGTCGGTAATGGCCAGGCTTATCTTTTGTTGGACTTCTTCCGGTGTGTCCTTAAGATAAATGGCGTTATTCAGGCTTTTACTCATCTTTTGTCCGTTAAGCCCCGGTAACCTTGGCGTCTCCCCGGTCTGGCTTTCCGGTATCGGAAATACCTCTCCATAAATTGAATTGAAAGTGCGGGCGATTTCTCTGGTCTGTTCGACATGCGGTAGGTTGTCGTCTCCCACCGGCACAAGGTTTGCCCGGACGATGAGAATGTCCGCCGCTTGAGATATCGGATAGCCGAGGAACCCATAACTCATGCTATGCAGACCGGATGTCTTGAACTCTTCTTTAACGGTAGGGTTGCGCTGTAATCTTGCCAGCGTTACCAGCATTGAGAAAATCATCGTTAATTCCGCTATTTCCGGAATCTGCGACTGTACAAAAAAAGTGCTCTTTGCCGGTTCCATGCCTACCGCCAGCCAGTCTAGTACCAGTTGTTTTATGGTCTCCTCGGTCTGGCTGGTCTCTTTCAGGTGGTCGGTAAGTATCTGGTAATCGGCGATGATGAAAAAACAGTCGTAATCTTCCTGGAGTTTTACCCGGTTCTCCAGAGACCCGGCATAATGGCCGATATGTAGCGGGCCGGTTGGTCTATCGCCGGTCAGTATTCGTTTTTTCGTTTTAACTGCCGTGCTAATTGTCATCGGCTTCCCTCACGGCTTTAATAAATTCCTTTATTTTCTTCAGGTCTTTCACGCCTTTTGTTTCCACCCCGGAAGAGACATCCACGCCCCAGGGAGATATCATTTCTATCGCCGCGGCAACATTCTGCGGGTTGAGACCCCCCGCCACGATAACCGGGTATCTTTCCGCTATCACGCGCGCCTGCTCCCAGTCGAATGTCTTTCCCGTGCCGCCGTACTTGTCCTTGGCGCTGGTATCGAGCATAAAAAGGAGTTCTTTACCGGCCAGTAGCTTCAGGCCGTAAGACATGTTATTGCAGATATGTTCCGGGCTGTAATTACGGGCTACGCGGAATACTTTTATCACCGGCCTGCCCAGTTCCAGGCAGTATTGCCACGGTTCGTTGCCGTGTAATTGTATCCAGTCGAGTTTGCAGGTATCGGCGATATTTTGCATCGTGCCGATAGGCATATTGACAAAAACGCCTACGGTTTTCACCTTCGGATATTTTTTCTTTAGCGCGGTTGTTATTTTCTTTCCGGTAGCCGGTTTAATCTGGCGCGGGCTGGTAGTGAACACCATCCCGATGAAGTCCGCGCCTGCCTCGGCGGCGGCTAATGCCGTCTCTTCGTTTTTAACGCCGCATACTTTTATATACGTCATGATAGTAGCTCCTTCATCTTGGAAGGAATATCTTTTGCCGTCACCAGTGCTTCACCCACCAGCACGGCGTCGACCCCGCATTCTTTCATTTTACCAATATTTTCCCTGGTGCTGATACCGCTTTCGCTTACCACGATGTGTTCCGGCGGGATGAGCAAGCGCAGGCGGCGGGTAGTGTCGATGTCCACCTCGAAGGTGTTCAGGTTGCGGTTATTGATGCCGATTATTCCCGCCCCGGCGAGCAGCGCTTTTTGTAATTCTTCCTCGTTGTGTACTTCCACCAGGGCATTAAGACGAAGTTCTTTACATAATGATAGCAACTCTTTAAGTCTTGGCGGCTCTAATATCGCCGTGATCAGTAAAATAGCGTCCGCGCCGTAAGACGCCGCTTCGTATACTTGATACTCGTCGAAGATAAAATCTTTCCTTAATAAAGGAATGACTACTGCTCGCCTTATCTCTTCCAGGTAGTCCAGGCTGCCTTGGAAATAGTTGGCCTCCGTTAATACTGAAATCGCCGCCGCGCCGTTATGCGCGTAAGTCTGCGCCAGCGTTACCGGTTTAAAGTCCGGGCAAAGCAGCCCTTTGGAAGGTGACGCTTTCTTCACCTCCGCGATGAGCTTTAGCCCCTCGCCACGCAGGGCGGCGGCAAAGTCCAGCGGCTGCCGCGCGCGGGCGTGTTCCCTTAACGACCAGATCGGCACCTGTCGTTTGATGCGCGCCAGTTCCGGCTTCTTGTCCGCCACGATTTTATCGAGTATCGTCTTCGTCATGTTGTCCCAATCTCTGTGTGAGTACCGTCAGTCTTTCCAGCACGTCCTTGGCGTGCAGGCTGTCGATGCTTTCTTCGGCGATTTTTACGGCTTCTTTCCGGTCTTTGGTTACATCCCCCGCGATGAGCGCCGCCGCCGTATTCATCACCACGATATCCCGCGGCACGCCTTTTTCGCCGTCGAGGATGCACATTATTGTTGCCGCGTTCTCGGCCGGCGTGCCGCCTTTAATAGCCGCCATGTCCGCTTTCTTGATGCCGAAGCTCTCCGGCGATACTTCATAGGCAGCCGCGAGCTTGTCTCCGTTCACTTCACGGACGATGGATTTCGTGCTTATTGAAATTTCATCGAGTCCGTCTTTGCCGTGGACGACCAACCCGTGCTTGATGCCGAGGCGGCACAGCACTGTCGCCATTTTATCGACGAGTTCTTCACTCGCTACCCCGAGCAGTATATGCTGTACTCCCGCCGGATTGGTCAGCGGACCCAGGATATTGAATACCGTGCGTATCCCCAGTTCCTTGCGTACCGGCGCGGCGTATTTCATGGCCGGGTGAAATCCCGGCGCGAACATAAAGCCCAATCCCACTTTTTCCACGCATTCCGCCACTGCTTCCGCCGGCAGGGCTATCTTTACCCCCAGCGCCGCCAGGACATCCGCGCTGCCGCACTGGCTGGTGGCGCTCCGGTTGCCGTGCTTGGCCACTTTAAGCCCCGCCCCGGCCGCCACGATGGCCGCCGCGGTAGAGACATTAATGCTGTTGGAGCCGTCTCCCCCCGTCCCCACGATGTCTATCGCCGGGCCGG
>DAOUGB010000149.1:0-1815 GCA_034429595.1 Dehalococcoidales bacterium | reverse complement strand
ACCGTCTCGCCCGGCTCCGGTATTGACAACCAGACAATAATGATTGTTGCGGCGCTTGCAGCAGCGGCCATCGTCGGGTATGGTCTTCTGTCAGGAGGTAAGAAATAATGGATAAGAAGAAATCGGCTCTGATTATCGGCGGTATTGCCGCGCTCGGTATTGCCGCTTATTTCTTCCTGGGACAGAAGACCGTGGATGACTTCGGGCCGGCCGGCGGCGCATCCGGGCAGGCAGCCGGATATGAAGGCGGCGGGCCGGGCGTGTCGTATCTGTTTGGCGGTGATACTATCCAGTTTCCCGGCGGGGGCGGTGATACCGGCTTCAACGATATCTAAAAGGCCCTTATGCGCGGCGGAACTCCGGAAGGTGAAAGCAAGAAAGAAGCGACCGTATCATCAGGCGCGCCCCAAATCGTGGGCGTATTTCAGAAGCCGGCGGATTATCTCACTGTAGGCATGGCCAATAAGGAGACATACGGCATCCCGGCTGCATATACGTCCGGCGGCGCATCACAAGACGGTCAGGCCGGCATCATGACCGGGCTTGCCGAATCTATGGGCGGCGTTCTTGATTTCCTCTTTAAGCCAGTGACGACAGCCGTCGCAACAGGCACCACGGTAAAAAAGACAATTACCGGCGGCGGGTCTTCGGGCGGCGGCGTTCTCGGAACATCAAGCGGCGGATATACCGGCTCGTCCGGATTTGTCGCGCCGGCTCCGGTCGCCGTCTTGGGGCAGTCCGGCGGGCATCCAGGTGTGCCCGGCTCGGTACAGGCCGCGCAGTATGTGCAGGCCACATATGGCCAGCCGGGAAGCGGATACGTCGTCCGGGGTTACTCCCTGACAGGCGTCCCGCTCTATAAACCGGCCGGGAGTTAAATCATGACACTACATGCCATCGCCATTCCCCAAAAACGCGTCAAAACATCGGCGCTCGTTGCTGACGCTGATTTGGATTTGGGTGCTTATTCACTCCTGACGGACGATATCAGGGCGGCGGTATCCGCCCTGTATATCGATAACCCTACAGTGATGAATGGCGTTCTTGATTCTCTCGTAAAATCACAGTATTTCACTATTGCCGATGGCGCGACGGAATTAAGAAAAATCACCGGCGATGCCACGACCACGAGCACATCATACGGCGATGTGCTCGCCGTCGGATGGTTTAAAGTGCCGGCCGGCGCCATCTCCGGAAATCTGGGTGTCGTGGTAACCCTCTTCGGGTCGCACGCGTCCTGTATCACATATGCCCGGCCGTATAATTTCACGAAATCGGCATACATCGGCGTGGAAATGAGCCATACCGGCGTTACTCCGACGTTGAAATACCAGACAATCAACCTTGCGGCGGGCACATTTGAAGCGGGCGATATCATTCTCCTGCATGGAAAAGTAAACAATGCCCTATATACCGGCACGTTCCGCAACCCGTATGTAAGAGGAACGGTAACCGCGACGTTCAAAGCGGGCACGGTATCATGGATTTAGAACTTATCGCAATATTGGCGGGCATGATAACGCCCGTCTATATTCCCCTTTTCGGAATTTACCGTAAAGTGGGGCAATTCGAAAGAGTCTGTAAAGAGGTTGATTCTCTCAAGGAGCACGTATATGGACGAGTTTATGAAAACACATGAAGAGATTCGTTCTGTATGGTATGGATTCTCCGACTCGCTCGCATAGGCGCGGCATCCGTCAGAAGACGCCCCGCAAGAGTGCCGGGATGAACCTCATTATTACCGGCTCGGATGGCTTGCGGGAAAAATCGTCCAGTCGGGTATATATCTCGCGCTGGGTGCGCTGCTCATGAAAG
>DAOUGB010000148.1:0-17492 GCA_034429595.1 Dehalococcoidales bacterium | reverse complement strand
TGTTTCGTCCTTCTTATCTCCACCCCATCTTTATACCACTATCCATAGTTAGTCGCAAAGCCTTCGCCTTTCGGCGAACCCGCTTTCCTCCCGCCAGCAAGCTGACGGGTATCCAGCGGGCTTTTAATGACTTTTGATACAAAGCCCTCGATGGGAGAGGAATGTAAATTAGAATTCTCACCACATTCTAGCACGAATGTACTTAATATTAAATCTGCGTATTCAGGCCGTCATTCTGACAAAGGTCAGAACCCAAAAGAAAAGGGCGGGTTTTTCGCCCGCCCCGTCTTAATATTTTGGTTCGGTTATGGTAGTTTTCCCGGAGGGCTATTCTTCCTCTTTTTCCTCGGTCGGCTCTTCTGCGCCTTCCGATGCCTGGGCTTCCACTTCCAGGCTGTTCAGCAGCTCGGCTACATCCTCGTCTTTAATTTCGCCGGGTTCCGGCGGCATGCCTTCAACCGGACCGCCCAGGCTGGCGAGCAAGCGCATTGCTTCATCCTGCTGTCCGGCTTTAAGTTCGGCCAGCTGTTCGTCTTTGAGGTAGCGCGCCGGTATCAGCTTGCCGATGATAACGTTCTCTTTCAACCCCACCAGTTTATCCACCCTGCCGTTAGCCGCGGCCTCGGTCAGAATACGGGTCGTTTCCTGGAAGCTGGCCGCGGCCAGCCAGCTATCCGTGCTCAAAGAAGCGCGGGTAATGCCCAGCAGGACGGTATGCGCCGTCGCCGGTTCGCCGCCTTCGGCCAGTATCTTGGCGTTGGTGTCTTCATAGACATTCTTATCTGCCAGTTCATCCGGCACGAGGTCGGTATCACCGGCGGAATCGATTCTGACCTTGGTCAGCATCTGGTGGGTGATGACCTCGATGTGCTTATCGTTAATGTTCACGCCCTGGGAGCGGTAAACTTTCTGCACTTCGTCCACCAGGTATTGCTGCACGGCGTCTTTGCCGAGGATGCGCAGAATATCGTGCGGGTTGATGGAGCCGTCCGTCAATTGCTGTCCGGCCTTTACCTGGTCGCCGTTCTGCACCCAGATGCTGGCGGTGGACGGGACGACGTATTCCCGCTCTTCTTTTTCAGCGTAGGTTATAACCAGTTGCTTCTTTTTTATGTTTATTTCTCCGGCAAAGCGGGCTACGATGGGCTGCACCACCTCGGCGCCTTCAGCTTTTTCTTTGTCCGGTGGCGTTGCCAGCACTTTGCCGATGTCCACCCACTCGCCGTTCTTGACCATTACATGCCAGCCGGCGGGTACGCTATATTCATCGTTGTAGGTTTCGGTGCTGACTATCTTTAGTTTGCGGCCTTCTTCATTCTGTATTATCTCGGCCACGCCGTCGATTTCAGATATGATTGCCTGGCCGCGGGGCGTCCGGGCTTCAAAAAGCTCTTCCACGCGGGGCAGACCGGAGGTGATATCGAGGCCGACCACACCGCCGGTATGGAAGGTGCGGAGTGTCAGCTGTGTGCCCGGTTCGCCGATGCTTTCCGCCGCTACGATGCCTACGGCTACATTGTTTTCCACGAGTTTGCCGCGGGCCAGGTCTCGCCCGTAGCAGTACTGGCAGCAGCCCCGGCGTGATTCGCAGGTCAGCGGCGACCGCACGTAAACGGAAGTCAGGCCGGCCGCCACGATTTTTTCCACTTTCGTCTCATCTATTTCCTCATTCCGGGCGGCAAGAATCTCGCCGGTGTTGGGGTCGGCCACGTCGCTGGCGGCCAAGCGGCCGAGGATACGCTCCGCCATCGAGGGCAGGATGCCTTTTTCTTTGGGTTCCGTCACCATCACGCCGTCAGTCGTGCCGCAGTCTTCATCGATGGTAATGACATCCTGTGCCACGTCTATCAGGCGGCGGGTCAGGTAGCCGGAGTCGGATGTTCTTAGCGCCGTATCCGCCAGACCTTTCCTCGCGCCGTGGGTGGAGATGAAGTACTCCAGCACGCTGTGGCCTTCGCGGAGGCTGGATTTAATCGGGAACTCGATGATTTTGCCGGAGGGGTCGGTCATCAGGCCGCGCATGCCGGCCATCTGGCGTATCTGGGAAATATTACCTTTGGCGCCGGAGGTGGCCATCATGTAAACGCCGCCGTAGCGGTTAAGGTTGTGCTGTATATTGGATGTAATATTGTCCGTGGTTTCCATCCACACGCGCACGACGCCGTTGTATCTTTCGTCCTCGGTAATAAGGCCGTGGTGATACTGGTTTTCTATCGTGGCGATTTTGGCTTCGGCCTCGGCCAGCATCTTGGGTTTGGCGGCCGGCACCTCGATGTCGTTCATGGCGATGGTGGTGCCGGACTTTGAGGCAAACTTGAACCCCAGGTTCTTGATGCTGTCCAGCACTTTACCGGTATTCTCATCGGTTAATATCTTGCTGCACTTGGTGGCTAGTTGCTTCAAGGCGGATTTATCAATGGTCTTGTTGACATAGCCCAGTTCTTTGGGCAGCACGTCGTTGAACATGATGCGGCCGACGGTTGTCCTGATTTTTTCGCCGGTCTCTTTGTTGCGGACATTTATTTCTTCACGCAAGTCTACGATGTTGAATTCATAAGCTATCTTGGCTTCTTCAAAACTCCCGTAGACTTTGCCGTCATCTTTATACTGCTGTCTGACGGAAGTAAGGTAATAGCAGCCGAGCACCATGTCCAGCGTGGGGGATACGGTGGGGTCGCCGCTGGAGGGCAGCAGGATGTTATGATGGCTCAACATCATATCCCTGGCCTCTTTAACCGCAGCCTTGGAAAGCGGCACGTGGACTGCCATCTGGTCGCCGTCGAAGTCTGCGTTGAAGGCGGAGCAGACCAGCGGGTGTATCTGGATAGCGCTCCCGTCGATAAGCACCGGCTCGAAAGCCTGGATGCTTAAGCGGTGCAGGGTAGGCGCGCGGTTGAGCAGTATCGGCCGTTCCTTGATAACCTCTTCCAGGATATCGTAGACCTCGGCTTTGGCCCTTTCCACCAGGCGCCGGGCGCTCTTGATGTTGGGCGCCAGCCCCTGGGCTACCAGCCGCCGCATAACAAAGGGTTTGAACAGCTCCAGCGCCATGCGCCGGGGCAGACCGCACTGGTGCAGTTCCAGCGTCGGGCCGCAGACGATGACGGAACGGCCGCTGTAATCGACACGCTTGCCCAGCAGGTTCTGGCGGAAGCGTCCCTGCTTGCCGCGGAGCATGTCTGAAAGGCTCTTTAGTTTATGATTGCCGCTGATGGAAATAGCGCGCCCGCGGCGGCCGTTGTCGATTAACGAATCGACCGCTTCCTGGAGCATGCGCTTTTCATTGCGGATGATAATTTCCGGCGCGCCGATATCGATAAGGTGATGCAGCCGGTTGTTGCGGTTGATGACGCGGCGGTAAAGGTCGTTAAGGTCGCTGGTGGCGAAACGCCCGCCGTCCAGCTGTACCATCGGCCGCAGGTCCGGGGGTAGCACGGGCAGGACGGTTAAAATCATCCATTCCGGCTTGTTGCCGCTGTTGCGGAAAGCCTCCACGACCCTTAGTTGCTTGCTGGCTTTCTTGCGCCGCTGTCCTGATGTGGACTGGGTTTCCAGCAGTAATTTATTGCGTATCTCATCGAGGTTGATGCCCTTCATGATTTGCAGGATAGCTTCGGCGCCCATGCCGGCCTCGAAGATGCTGCCGTATTTCGATTTATAATCATGGTACTGGTTTTCCGTGAGCAGCTGCCGCACGTAGAGACCCTTTATCTTTTCTGTCTCCAGGGCCAGTTCCTCTTCCATTTTGGCTTTTTCAGAGGCGAAATCGCCGCGGACTTTATTGATTTCTTCAACCGTAGCCTGTGCCTTTTCCATCTTGGCTGCTTGCTCGTCCACGGCTTTTTGCCGCTCTTCGATGGTTTTAGCGGCGCCAGCTTCCATCTGTTGCACCATCGCGTCACGGGCCTCGGTTTTTATCTCCGTGATAATATATT
Source organism: Dehalococcoidales bacterium (assembly GCA_034429595.1). GTDB lineage: Bacteria > Chloroflexota > Dehalococcoidia > Dehalococcoidales > RBG-16-60-22 > RBG-13-51-18. Next base: position 13,557 of record DAOUGB010000148.1, on the reverse strand, counting down.
GAGAGAAATAAAGCACGTGCTCCAGGCTGCGCGGCGAAAGGTCCAGCAGCAGGCCCAATCGACTGGGAATGCCCTTGGCGAACCAGATATGGCTGACCGGGCAGGCCAGTTCGATGTGCCCCATGCGTTCCCGGCGTACCTTGGCGCGGGCTACTTCCACGCCGCACTTATCGCAGATAACGCCCTTGTAGCGGATTCGCTTGTATTTACCGCAGTAGCATTCGAAGTCCTTGGTGGGCCCGAAGATTCTCTCGCAGAAGAGCCCGTCCCGCTCCGGTTTCAGCGTGCGGTAGTTGATGGTTTCCGGCTTGGTAACCTCACCGTATGACCAGCTCCGGATTTGTTCCGGTGAAGCCAGTGAGATACGGACGGCATCAAAATCATTAATCTCGAACATCGTCTTCTACCTCTTTCCAGCGTGGCTCTTCACTCTTCTTCAACTCTGATTCTAATTTATATGTTTCTTCTATCGTCTCTTCGGCGGAAGCTATCCTGGTTTCTTCTTCATTGATGACTTCCAGGGCCAGCCCCAGGCTCTGCAACTCTTTGACGAGTACCTTGAACGATTCCGGTACGCCGGGCTGCAGGATATCATCGCCTTTGATAATGGACTCGTAGGCTTTGGCCCGGCCCGTCACGTCGTCGGACTTAATCGTCAGCATTTCCTGGAGGTTATGCGCCGCGCCGTAGGCTTCCAGCGCCCACACTTCCATTTCCCCGAACCGCTGGCCGCCGAACTGCGCTTTACCGCCGAGCGGCTGCTGCGTGATGAGGGAGTAGGGGCCGGTGGAGCGGGCGTGCACTTTATCTTCCACCAGGTGGATGAGTTTCATCATGTAGATGTTGCCGACCGTTACCGGCTGGTCGAAAGGTTCGCCGGTGCGGCCGTCGTGCAGGATAACCTTGCCGTAAGTAGGCGGCGAAAATCTGCCTTCCCGGTTTACCTGCTCCACGGTTTTTTCCAGCTGGTCGGCCGTAAGTTTCTTGGCGGGAATATTGAGTTCTTCCAGCCATAAGCGCAGCCCGATGTCCCTGGCTTTGCCCTGGAGTTTTTCATTGAAAACGGCCTTGCCGTCATAACCGCGCTCGTTGACCCAGGCAATGGCGGCGTCCTCTTTATAGGGTAATTTGTTTTCGCCCGGATTGGGGTCCTGGGTGCCGGACTGCTGCACTACCCAGGCGCGGCAGAGCGCGTCCTCGATATTCAGGTCGCTGGCGCCGTCAAAAACGGGTGTCTGCGCCCGGAAGCCGAGGATGCTGCCCGCCCAGCCCAGGTGCGTTTCCAGCACCTGTCCGATATTCATACGGGAAGGTACGCCGATGGGGTCGAGGATGATGTCTACCGGCGTGCCGTCCGGCAGGAAGGGCATATCTTCTTTGGGGGCGATGAGGGCGATAACGCCTTTGTTGCCGTGGCGTCCCGCCAGTTTATCGCCGACGGATACGCGGCGCTTCTGGGCTATCCAGACCTGCACCCACTGGTTGACGCCGGCCGGCAGGTCATCGCCGCCGTTTTTGCTGTCTTTACGGTTATAGATTTTAACGTTGATTACTTTGCCCCATTCGCCGTGCGGGACCCTCAATGAGGTGTCTTTAACTTCTCTGGCTTTCTCACCGAAGATGGCGCGGAGCAGTTTTTCCTCGGCGGAGAGTTCCGTCTCGCCTTTGGGGGTGATTTTACCGACGAGGGTATCATCCGGCATCACTTCCGCGCCCACGCGGATAATGCCGTCCTCATCGAGTTCGCGCAGGCTTTCCTCGCCTACGTTGGGAATATCGCGGGTGATTTCTTCCGGCCCCAGCTTGGTATCGCGGGCTTCCACTTCATGCTTGTTGATGTGGATGGAGGTGAACATGTCCTGCTCCACCAGGCGGCTGCTCAAAATAATGGCGTCTTCAAAGTTATAGCCTTCCCAGCTCATGAAGGCCACCGTTACGTTCTGTCCCAGCGCCAGCTCGCCGTTTTCCGTGGCGGAGCTGTCCGCCAGTACCTGCCCGGCCTCGATGCGGTCGCCTTTGTTCACCAGCGGGCGCTGGTTGATGCAGGTGCCCTGGTTGGTGCGGACGAACTTCATCAGGTCGTAGTTCTTGGTCGTGCCGTCGTCATGCGTGAGGATGATGCGATACTTGGTATTGCCTTTATCATCGATGTTGCCGGACATTTCCGTAACTACACCGGCCTTTTCGGCAAAGATAACCTGACGGCTGTGCTTGGCGGCTTCCATTTCCATGCCGGTGGCCACCGTCGGGGCCTGGGGGCGGAGGAGGGGTACGGCCTGGCGCATCATGTTGGCGCCCATCAAGGCGCGGTTGGCGTCGTTATGCTCCAGGAAGGGTGTTAAAGCGGTAGCCACGCTGACCACCTGCTTGGGGGTAACGTCCATGTATTCCATTTTATCCGGAGCCTCCAGCAGGTAGCCGTCGGCCAGCCTGGCTTCGACTCTTTCCTCTTTGAACTGATTGTTCTCATCCAGCGGGGCGTTGGCCTGGGCGATGATGTATTTATCCTCTTCATCCGCCGGCATATAGATTATCTCATCGGAAACAAAGGGGACCACCTTTATCTTCTTGGCCTTTTGCTTGGCTAAAGCCTCGGCGATTTCCGGCGTGATAACCGTGCCCGCTTTAGCTACTACCTTGCCTTTTTCATCGGTGACATCGCTGGTAACGGTCCTCCCGGCGAGCAGTTTGTCTTTGGTGCTGATTTCTTTAATGACTTTGCGGTAAGGCGTTTCGATAAAGCCGTATTCATTAATGATGCTGTAGGTGGCCAGCGACCCTATCAGGCCGATGTTCGGGCCTTCCGGGGTCTCGATGGGGCAGATGCGCCCGTAGTGGGAGAAGTGGACATCGCGCACTTCGAACCCGGCGCGGTCGCGGGAAAGACCGCCGGGGCCCATCGCGGAGAGACGCCGCTTATGGGTCAGTTCCGCCAGCGGATTGGTCTGGTCCATGAACTGGGACAGCTGCGAGCCGCCGAAGAATTCCCTTACGGCCGCCACGATGGGGCGTATGTTGACCAGGGCGCTGGGGGTTACGGCCTCGGTGCCGATGATGCTCATGCGCTCCCGGACCACCTGCTCCAGACGCAGGAAACCAATGCGGAACTGGGTCTGGATAAGCTCGCCGACGGTGCGCACCCGCCGGTTGCCCAGGTGATCGATATCGTCGGTGTGGTCTTTGCCGTTATTTATCAGGATAATGTGCTTGATTATCTCGACGATGTCATCTTTGGTGAGGGTATGCTCTTTGAGGCTGACGTCTACGCCAAGCCGCTTGTTGAGCTTATACCGCCCCACGCTGCCCAGATCGTAGCGGGACGAATCGAAGAATAGATTTTTTATCAGTTTCCTGGCGTTTTCCAGTGAAGGCAACTCGCCGGGATGGAGTTTCTTGTAAATATCCAGCAGGGCCTCTTTTTCGTCTCTGATGGTCGGCTCTTTCTCCATGGTGATGCTGATATATTTATGTTCGGACTGCTTCTCTTCTTTTTCGAAGAGATTGAGGATATCTTCATCGCCGCCGAAGCCGATAGCGCGCAGCAGGGTGGTGATGGGTATCTTGCGCTTTCCGTCGATTTTCGTGGAGATAACGTTGCGGTTGCTGGTCTCGAATTCGAGCCAGGCGCCGCGGGTGGGTATCAGTTTGGCCTGGCACAGGTCCCGCCCGGATACGGGGTCTTCCTCGCTGGTGAAATAGACGCCGGGGGAGCGCAAAAGCTGGCTGACCACCACGCGTTCGGCGCCGCTGGTAACGAAGGTGCCTTTAGAGGTCATCAGCGGGATATCGCCGAAGAACAGGTCCTGCTCTTTGATTTCTCCGGTCTCTTTAACCAGCAGGCGTACCTTGACATAAAGAGGCGCGGAATAAGTCTGGTCTCTTTCGTGGCAGTCCTGCTCGGAATGGCCGGGGCGCGGCTCACGGAATTCATAGGCGATAAAGCCCAGCTCCAGCCGGTTGCCGGTCAGGTCTTTGATGGGCGATATTTCTTCAAGCAATTGTTTGAGTCCGTCTTCCTGGAACCTTTGGAAAGAATCAAGCTGGACCTTGATAAGGTTAGGCACATCCAGCACGGTAGGGAGACTGGCATAAGACTTCCTGGCGACGGGGGTTTTAGATTTGGAAACAGGTACTCGTGACGTTAAAGCCATCTCAACTCCTTAGACAAAAACACTACAGCGGTTCTAGTTTCTTGAAAGCAATACATCCAAAAATGAAGACACGCGCATATATGCGTTGATTAGTTCACGTTTGGGAAGCTAAAATAAAACACAGTTGGGGCATTGTTACAAATATAAAGGATATCATTATTATAACAGGCTTGTCAAGTATCAGAGTGGTTTTCTGAAAAATATTTTTCTGTATTTTTAAACGGCTTTGCCACCGGGCCGGGGAAAAGGCTATTATTAAATACTAGCTCCTACATTATAAAGTTAAATTATGAATAAAAGATTAACATTGACGAGGCTGGCGATATCTATCGTCAGTATGACGGCGGAACAGGCTGCCATCTGGGCGGTATGGCGTTTCCTGCTGCCGGAAATCGGTGTTGAACTCGGGGTCTGGGTGATGGCGGTGATTATGGCGGTCTGGTTGGTGATTGGTACCTGGCTTTTTATTTTTACCACCCGCGCGCTGAAGAAGCAGGCGCCGGTAGGTTTACCATCGATGGTAGGTTCCCGCGGTAAAGCGGCCGGCAGGCTGGCGCCGGACGGCATGGTTAAAATCCGGGGCGAGCTTTGGGGCGCGCACGCGGAGACCGGGGAAATTGAGTCCGGCGAAATCATCTCCGTCATCGGTGAGGACGGACTCAAGTTGCTGGTACGTAAGGCATCATAAACATCGGGATGTTTGCCCTTTCATGCGTACGTCAATAATATGGAATATCAACCATATTGCTGAACTTCATTGTATTTATATTCAATGGTTATACCAGCATCATTAAACAGCTTGGCTGATTCTTCAGATTGCTGGTATTTACGTTCGCAAAATACTCTTGTAATCCCACAGTTTATCAACAGCATCGCGCATGTCCTGCATGGCGTCATTCTAGTGTATACTGTAGCGCCTTGAATGGAGATGCCCCTTTTCGCGGCCTGGCATATTGCGTTCTGTTCAGAATGGACCGTCCGCAAACAATGTTCGGTAATCTGACCATTTTCTTGAATAACTTTTTTCATCAGATGACCAACATCATCACAATGGGGCAATCCGGTAGGCGAACCTGCGTACCCGGTAGCTAAAACTTGCCTATCACGAACGATTACACAGCCACTTCTCCCTCGATTACAAGTAGACCTTTTGGATGCAGCGTCCGCTAAACTAAGGAAGTAATCATCCCAAGATGGGCGGGTAGATTCAATAGACTTCTCAATCATGGTTTTCCTCCATATTTGTGGACACCGGGATGTCTGTTTGACCGTAAAGAAGGATATCAGAGTGGGGTGGGGATATTCCTCCCCCGGTTATTCCTCTCCCCTTGTGGGAGAGGTTAGGTGAGGGTAATGTGTAAGCTAACAGCTAACCGCTAAAAGCCCTACACATTAAACAGGAACGTAATCACATCCCCGTCCTGGACGATATACTCTTTGCCCTCTTTACGCAGCAGGCCTTTTTTACCGGCTTCGGCCAGGCTGCCGCACTTGACCAGTTCGTCCAGGTGGATGGTCTCGGCGCGGATAAAGCCTTTCTCAAAGTCGGTATGTATCTTCCCGGCCGCTTTCTGGGCGGTGGTGTTCTTTTTAATCGGCCAGGCGCGGTCTTCATCGGGGCCGACGGTGAAAAAAGTAATCAGGTTGGATAGTTCGTAAGACGCCCGGATAGTGTGTTCCAGACCGGATTCGGTCAGACCGTAGTCATGGCGGAATACCTCCGCGTCTTTCTCGTCCATTTGCGCCAGCTCCATTTCCAGCTTGCCGCAGAGAGCGACTACGCGGCAGCCGGGGCCGGAGAATTGCTGGTTGTATTCCTCCTCCAGCTTGGCCGCTTCCGCTAATTGCTCCTCCCCGATGTTGACGATGATGAGCAGCGGCTTGGCGGTGAGGAACTGGTAGTTGGCGATATACTTTTGCGCGGCCGGCTCTATATCTTGCGCCCGGATGGGTATGTCTTTCTCCATCTCCGCTTTCATCTTGAGCAGGGTCTCTTTTTCCTGCTGGAAGGGCGCGCGCTCGCCGGGCTTGGCGGCCTTCAGCGAGCCTTCCAGCCTCTCCAGCCGGCGCTCCATGATAGCGAGGTCGGAGAAGATGATTTCCAGGTTGAGCGCCTCGATGTCCCGCTTAACGTCCAGACTGCCGTTGGGGTGGGGAATGCTTTCGTCTTTAAAGGCGCGGACCGCGCAGATGAGCGTATCCACCGTGCTTAGCTGGTTAAGCAATTGCCCCCCGATGCCCTTGTCTTTGGCCAGCGACTTCACGGAGGCGCCGATATCGATATATTTGACCTCGGAATAGACGGTCTTGGCCGGGTGGAATATCTCGTCCAGCAGCTTGAGTCGCGGTTCCGGCACGTGCGCCATCCCGATGTTGGGGGCCAGCGCCTCGGTGCCGTGGACGACCGTATCCGCTTTGCCGCCGGTGAGGGCATTGAAAACGGTGGTTTTCCCGCTCTGGGGCAAACCTATGATGCCGATGTTGATGGGCATAATTTTTCAGGGTAGAAGGGAAAGATACAAGAAACAAGATACAAGTTGCAGACGAATTTTAATATGCAATTATCAAACGTTTGGTATTTGTAAATTGGTTATCGGAGTTTGTTTGGTTATTGTTTCTTGGTTATTGGTTATTTCCCTTATCTCCCTTTCTTTACGATTTCCCGCGCCCGCTTAAGGGCCAGGTCTCTTTCGCTGATATTCAGTTTATCGTTAGCTGCCAGGTTGAGGAGGACGAGCAGGGACTCGTGGGATTCCATATCGCCGAGCACGTTGATGGCCTGTGTTCTCATTTTTTCGGAGAGCTGCAGGTCGGTGGCGATATTGGCCATCTTTTTCAATTCGTCCAGCTTTTCACCTTCTTCAGTATATTCCGGCATCTGGCACACCTCCGGTATTTAGTTATTTTTAAGCTTGGTAAAAACCCGGTTACCCTTTGCGATTATTCCTTAACGGCGGTTATTTGTCAACTGTTACCAGAGTTTTTTACCTGTTATTGCGGAATGACAAAAGAAAAGAGGGCGGGGTGAGGTAAGCGCATTTATCCTTTAAGCCTCAAGTAAGCATATATGTTATAATGACGTGGCAAATACAAAACAGGAGACTCCATTTGCTGCACGTACTTTTCGGGGAAGATGATTTTTCCCTCAAACAAGCGCTGGAAGAAATCAAAAAATCCATCGGGGATGCCACCGCTTTAATGTCCAATACCACCGTTTTTGAAGGCAAGACATTAACGCCGGAGCAGCTGCGCGCCGCCTGCGAAGCCATGCCTTTCCTGGCGGAAAAACGGCTGGTCATCGTGGAAGGTCTGCTGGAAAGATTCGAATCGCGCGGCAAAAACGGGAAGAAAAAGACCGCCCGCCAGGCCGCCAAAGCGGAAGAGCACGCGGCGTTCGCCGCCGCTGTCAAAAACCTGCCGCCGTTCACCGAGCTGGTGATTATGGGCGGCAGCGTTGCCGACCGCAATCCTTTGCTCCAGGAACTAATGAAAATAACCAAAGTCAAGCTGTTCCCGCTGCTGAAGGGCAGCCAGTTGAGCCAGTGGATTGAGCGGCGGGTGGCTTCTCAAGCTAAAAACAAAAAAATATCGCCTAAAGCGGTCGCCCTGATGTTGCGGCTGGTCGGCAGCGACCTCTGGACGATGGCTAACGAGTTGGACAAGCTTATCCTCTTCACCGGCGAGCGCAATATTGAAGAGGCGGATGTCCAAGCGGTGGTCACCAGCGCACAGGAAGCCGGCGTTTTCAGCATGATTGACGCCATCATCGAGCAGCGGGTGGGCGCCGCCCAGGAGCTTATGCAGCAGCTTTTCAAGCAGGGGATGGCCCCGGCGCAAATCCTGGTCATGCTTTCCCGCCAGGTAAGGATTATCTATCAGGTCAAGGAAATGAGCGCCGCCGGCAAACAGCGCGGGGAAATCCAGAGTAAACTGGGTTTGACCTCCGATTTTGTCCTGCGCAAGGCGTGGGAGCAGGCGGACCGGTACTCCCCGGCGCGGATAAAAGACGTTTATCACCGGCTGCTGGATGCTGATGTCTCCATCAAGACGGGCAGGGTGGACGGTGAGCTGGCCCTCGATATTTTAATTGCGGAACTGGGGCAGCGGGGGGTTATATCCTCGTGATACCTGTTATATAATGGGGAAAAGGGAGAAAATCAAAACTCAAAGCCTGCCTCGCCCTCATGTTCTCCCTCTCCGTTTACAGAGATGGAGACAATAAGGAATACGGGATTTTTAATAAATCTGTTGCCCTCTCTCTGCCGGCGGAGAGAGAGGCCGGCAGAGAGGTTCGGGTAGGGTGGGGGAGTTGAAAACTGTAAGTAAAAATCGCGTGATTTTATATTTTAGAGTGGATAGGCAATGGCCGGGAGGAGGCTATGATGCCTCTAGCTTTACCGCAAGACAGATTTATCACGGTCAGCGGCGTCAGGACGCGTTACTGGGCGGAAGGTGATAAGGGGTCGGCAGTGTTGCTGGTGCACGGCCTGGGCGGCTTCGTCGAGTGCTGGAGGCATAACATCGGGCCCCTCGCGGCAAGCCACCGTGTCTACGCTCTGGATTTGCTGGGATTCGGTAAATCGGATAAGGTGCCCTTGGTCCATGATATTAAGCTGCTGGTGCGTTTTATCAATGACTTCATGGCAACGCTGCAGATAGATAAAGCGTCTTTGGTGGGGAATTCCCTGGGTGGGGGGCTGGCATTACAGTTCGCGCTGGATTATCCGGCCAAAGTAGCGAAACTGGTGCTGGCGGACAACGCCGGCATGGGCCGGGAAGTAATTTCCGAATTTAAGTGGTGCGCGCTGCCGTTCCTGAACCGGTTTTTCATCCGCCAGAGCCGGAAGGGCGCTGACAAACTCTGGGGGAAAATAGTCTATGACACGTCTAAAATTCCGCCGGAGTTCATCGATATGAGCTATAGCTATGCCGCCGCCCCCGGCGCCTCCAAAGCGCTGCTGGCGACCCTGTGCGCCGGGATTGACCTGCGCGGCCAGAAAGCTAAACTTACCCGCCAATTGCTGGCCGGTCTTCATGCCGTAAAAGCGCCGGTTCTTGTGGTCTGGGGCAGGCAGGACCGCATTATCCCCGCGGCCCACGCCAAGGTAGCCGTACAAAAAATCCCCGGCGCCCGGCTGGAGCTTTTCGATAACTGCGGCCACCTGCCCATGTTCGAATGCCCGGAAAAGTTCAATAAACTGGTGTTGGAGTTTTTAGGAGAAAAACTCCCTTAATCCCTCTTTGAAAAAGAGGGGATGATTAATACAAAATATGGAGATGCGGTTTGTACCATCATCCTCTCCCTTTAGTAAAGGGAGATTGAGAGAGGGATTTTGAAGCAGGGAATTTATGAAAAAAAGCACTAATACTGCCAGGCCCGTTATCGCTGTAGATATCGGCGGCACCAAGATGATGGCTGCCGTCTTTAGCGGCAATGGCAAGTTGCTGGATAAAGACTTGATGCCTACGCTGGCGGAGCAGGGGCTGGATAGCATCTTGGACAGGATATTTGCTTCTATTGAGACGCTGCTTAAACGCCATAGTCTTGAACCATCACAGACCGGCGCGATGTGTATCGCCGCCGCCGGCGGCATCGATACGAAAAGGGGTGTGGTGGTGACACCCTCACCCCATTTGAAAGGCTGGGCGGACACGCCGCTGGCGGATATCTTTCAAAAGAAATTCGGGATTGAGACCTATATCATCAACGATGCCAGCGCGGCGGCCCTCGGGGAACACCGCTACGGGGTGGGCAAAGGGGTGGATAACCTCGTCCTGCTGACGCTCGGCACCGGCATCGGCGGCGGCATCGTCATCGCTGGCAAGCTTTACCTGGGCGCGGTGGGCGGCGCCGGGGAGCTGGGGCACATGACTATCGAGGCCAGCGGGCCGAAAGACGGCTGCGGCAATACCGGCTGCCTGGAAATCCTCGCCTCCGGCACGGCTATTGAAAAACAGGCGGTGGAACGCCTGCGCCGGGGAGAGCAATCGTCGCTTTCAACCCCCTTCAAGTTTAAAGTAGATATTACCGCCAAAGACATCGGCGCTGCCGCCCGCAACGGGGATAAGCTGGCGCAGGATATTATCGACCGGGCGGCTTACTATCTGGGCGTCGGCCTGGTCAACATCACCAATATCTTCAATCCGGAACTGATTGTCATCGGCGGCGGCATGGCGGAACTGGGGGAAATGATTATCGGGCGGGGGAGGGAAATGGTGGCGGAAAGGGCATTCTCGGTCAGTGCGCGGTCGGTGCGCATCGTTATGGCCGGGCTCGGCAATGAAGCCGGCATCTACGGCGCCGCGGCCTTTGCCCTGGATATGGTAAGGAGGACGCAATGAAAGTACGTAAAGCGGTTATCACGGCGGCGGGGTTAGGCACAAGGTTCCTGCCCATCACGCGCTCCCTGCCCAAGGAGATGCTGCCGCTGGTGGATAAGCCTCTCATACAATACTCGGTGGAGGAGGCCTTAAGCTCGGGCATCGAGCAGATAATCATGGTCACCGCTATGGGCAAGCGCTCTATCGAGGACTACTTTGACCGCTCGCTGGAGCTTGAGATGTATCTGGAACGCAAAGGCGAGGCCGAGCAGTTAAGGAAAATGATGGAAATTTCCAGCCTGACGGATATCTGCTACGTGCGGCAGAAGGAACAGCTGGGACTGGGCCACGCTATCCTGATGGTCAAAGACGTGGTCGGCAACGAGCCTTTTGTGGTCATACTGCCGGACGATATTATCGATAGCTCCGTGCCCGCTTTGAAACAAATGATGGGCGTCTATGACAAATACGCTTCAGGCGTCGTCGCTGTGGAGCGGGTCAGCAAAGAAGATACCCGTAAATATGGCATTATCGAGCCCAAGCCGTTGGGGGATAAGGTCTATCAGGTGACGGGCCTGGTGGAGAAGCCGGAACCGGACAAAGCGCCGTCTGACCTGGGCATCATCGGCAGGTATATCTAGCCGCCCCGGATTATCGATATCCTGACGTACACCGCGCCCCGCAAGGGCGGCGAGATACAATTGACGGACGCCATGCAGACCCTGCTGAAAGAGGAGCCGTTCTATGCCTGTGAACTGAACGGGACGCGCCATGACACCGGCACGCCTTTGGGCTGGCTGAAAGCCAATATCGCGCTGGGGCTGAAAAATGAAAGCATCGGCCCGGAGCTGAAGGAATACCTGAAGAAACACCTGGGATGAGATAAGTAGCAACTGACAAGTAACATGTAACAAGGAATAGTTAAGTAATAAGTGACAGGTAGAAAAATAACCAATAACCAAGAGACAATAACCAAACAAAATCCAAATCTCAATGCTTAAATATTAAACGTTTGGCTGTTGGATTTTGTTATTTGAAATTTGTTTGTAATTTGTTTCTTGTATCTTGTCGTTTGTCGCCTCCTTCTCATCCCCAATAATTGACTTCGTTTCCCCGCTAACTTAAAATCAATATAAAGAACCCCCTGATTTTTTACGTTTTCTGGAGAAATTCTGATGAACAGCGATGAGATACGTTCGGCATTTTTAAAATTCTTTGAGGAAAAAGGGCATAAAGTCATCCCCTCTTCCTCCCTTATCCCCAAAAATAATCCCACCCTGCTGCTGACCACCGCCGGCATGGTGCAGATTGAGCCTTACTTTAAAGGGCTGGAGGAGCCGCCGTCCCGCCGCCTGGCCTCCTGCCAGAAATGCTTCCGCACCACCGATATCGAGTCCGTGGGGGATGACCGGCACAATACTTTTTTTGAAATGCTCGGCAACTTCAGCGTCGGCGATTATTTCAAGAAAGAGGCCATCGCCTGGGCGTGGGAGTTCTTTACCGAGCGCATGAAACTGGACCCCGCTAACCTCTGGGCGACGATTTATTTAGATGATGACGAGGCCTTCGAGCTCTGGAAGGCCATCGGCGTGCCGGAAAACAGAATTGTCCGCTTTGGCGCCGCGGATAACTTCTGGGGGCCAGCCGGCAGCACCGGCCCCTGCGGCCCGTGTTCGGAGATACATTATGACTTCGGCGAGGATAAAGGCTGCGGCTCGCCCGATTGCAAGCCCAACTGCGAGTGCGGCCGCTTCAAGGAAATCTGGAACCTCGTTTTTACCCAGTACAACCAGGACGAAAAGGGCAATCGGACGCCCCTCCCCCGACCCAATATTGATACCGGCATGGGGCTGGAGCGCATCGTCATGGTCATGGCGGGGAAAAACAACATTTATGAGACGGATATTTTCCAGCCGCTGCTGGATAAAGCGTCCGAACTGACCGGTAAAAAATACGGCGTCAACGCCAATGATGATGCCGCCCTGCGCGTTATGGCGGAACACGGGCGTTCTTTAGCTTTTCTCATCGCTGACGGCGTCCTGCCGGATAATGAGGGGCGGGGCTATGTCCTGCGGCGGCTTTTACGGCGCGGCGCGCTCTTTGGCAAGCGGCTGGGGCTGGATAAGCCTTTCCTATCGCAGATAGCCAGGGTGGCGGTGAAAAAGCTGGGCCATGTCTACCCGGAGCTCAAGCAGCGGCAGGACTTTATCGTTAAAGTCATCGATATGGAAGAAGCCAGGTTTGAAGAAACGCTGAACACCGGGCTGGAAATTATCGAGCAGGTGCTGGCCAGGCCGGCGGTGAAAAAATCCCAAAAGGTCTCCGGCGAGGATGCCTTTAAGCTTTATGATACTTACGGCTTCCCGGTGGAGCTGACGCGGGAAATTTTAAGCAAGTCCGGCCTCGCGGTGGACATGGAGGGGTTCGAGGCGGAGATGGAAAAACAGCGGGAAAGGGCGCGCGCCTCCCACAAGTTCGAGCATGCCGCGGCGGGCAAGGGCAACGCCAGGCTGAACGTAAAAGATACGGCCTTTGTGGGCTATCACTGCCTTGAGAACAAGGCGAAAATCATCAAGTTTTTGGTGGATAGCCAGGTAACGGACTCCATATCCGCCGGACAGCAGGCCAGTATCGTGCTGGATGAAAGCCCCTTCTACGGTGAAATGGGCGGCCAGCTCGGCGATACGGGCGAGATTATCAGTTCCAGCGGCAACTTTAATGTTACGGATACCGTGCGCCTCCCCCCGAATATCATCATCCACCGGGGAACGGTGACGGAAGGCGCTTTCAAGACCGGGGAGGAAGTGCGTGCCATCGTGAACGAAGACCGGCGGCGGGATATCGCCCGCAACCACACCGCCACCCACCTTTTGCAGGCGGCGTTAAGAAAGGTTTTAGGGGAACACATCCAGCAGCGCGGCTCGCTGGTGGCCCCGGAACGCTTGAGGTTCGATTTTTCCCACCTGGCGGCGGTCAAGCCGGAAGAAATCAAGGCTGTGGAAAAAATCGTTAACGAGATGATACGCCGTAACTTTAAGGTCAGCGACGAGCAGATGGACTACAAGCAGGCGGTGGCCTCCGGCGC
>DAOUGB010000147.1:0-21515 GCA_034429595.1 Dehalococcoidales bacterium | reverse complement strand
CGCTCTGTCTAGTACTGACCGTTAAGACGACCTTCTAACGAAGGACGAGAGCCCCCCGGTAACCGGGGGGCTCTCTTTTTATCATAATAACCGGGGGGTTAAAGTAGTAAGGGGAATATCATCATCCCTCTAAGCCATTACCCCAAATTCCTGAGAAAATACAGGCAAAAAGACGCCTTGTAATGAAAATCTATGGGGTAAATAACTATTCAGGGGATAAATGATAGCCTAGAATATCATGGATTCCCGCTGGACGCCGAAGACGCCGCGCAAAACATCGCATATTTCCCCGACCGTGGCATAAGCTTCGACACAGCGGATGAAAGCCGGCATGGTATTTTCTGTACTAAGGGCCGTTTTCTTCAGGTTATCTAAAGCCGCTTCCAGCTCTTTGGTATCCCGTGCTTTCTTAACTTCTTTCAAGCTATTTATCTGTTTTTTAGCTTCTTCCGCATTGACGCGGACCAGGCTTTGTATCTTCGCGTAAGGAGTAACGAATTTGTTGACCCCAACGATGGTTCTTGCTTCCGTTTCCACTTCCTGCTGATAGCGGTAGGAGCTTTCCTGAATTTCCCACTGCGGGAAGCCCTTCTCGATGGCAGGTAAAGCTCCGCCCAGAGCATCGATTTTTGCCAGGTACTTTTCCACCGCCGCCTGTATCTCCCGCGTCAGCGTCTCAACCATATAAGCCCCTCCCAGCGGGTCGACAGAATCCGCCACACCGCTTTCGTAGGCCAAAACCTGCTGGGTGCGGAGGGCGGTAGTGACCGCTTCTTCCGAAGGCGTGGCGTAGGCCTCATCGTAGGAGTTGGTATGCAGGGATTGCGTACCGCCAAGTATCGCCGCGAGCGCCTGCACCGCCACCCGGACGATATTATTATAGGGCTGCTGGGCGGTTAAAGTGCAGCCGGCGGTCTGGGTATGGAAACGCAACATACAGCTGCGGGCTTCTCTAGCCTTAAAACGTTCCTGCATTATCCTGGCCCAGAGGATGCGCGCGGCGCGGAATTTGGCTACCTCTTCCAGCAGGTTATTATGCGCATCGAAGAAGAAGGAGAGCCGGCCAGCGAAATCGTCAACGTTCAATCCCTTATCAATAGCGGCCTGGACATAGGCGATGCCATTCGCCAGCGTAAAAGCCACTTCTTGTACTGCGGTGGCGCCTGCCTCGCGGATATGGTAGCCGCTGATGCTGATGGTGTTCCAGCGGGGCAGGTTCTTACTGCAATATTCAAAAATATCCGTGGTAAGGCGCATCGAGGGAGCGGGGGGATAAATATAAGTGCCCCGGGCGATGTATTCCTTTAAAATATCGTTCTGAATCGTCCCGTCCAACTTATCCAGAGGGATACCCTGCTTTTTAGCGAGGACGATATACATGGCCAGTAAAACGGGAGCAGTGGCGTTGATGGTCATGGAAGTACTGACTTTATCCAGCGGAATATCTTTAAAGAGGACTTCCATATCATGCAGCGAATCAATGGGCACACCCACTTTGCCCACCTCGCCACGCGATAAAAGACTATCCGAGTCATAACCTATCTGGGTGGGAAGGTCGAAAGCGACGCTAAGTCCGGTCTGGCCCTGCTGTAACAAATAACGATAGCGCCGGTTGGATTCTTCAGCCGAGGCAAACCCGGAATACTGGCGCATCGTCCAGAGGCGACCGCGGTACATCGTGGGTTGTATACCCCGCCCGAAGGGATATTCCCCGGGATACCCCGGTTCCTGTTCCAAATCAACACCGGTAAGGTCATCCGGCGTATAAAGCGGCTTTACCTCCATGCCGGAGGTCAATTTAAAATCCGGCTGCCGTGCCGGGAAACGCTTTAACGCCGGCTCCAGCGTTTCTTTTTCCCATTTCTCTTTACGTTTACCCATTTAATTTAGTAATCTTCCAGTCCCCAGCCTTTAAACATTGCTTTATAGAAGTCCGGACGCGGAAAGTCCGGCAGCATGAAGTAGTTATGGTTCCGGTAGGCAAAGTCCTGGTCCTTGAATTTGTTAAGGCCGACGAGGAGCCCCGCCAGTTTATCCGCCGGCACGGCGAACATCATCTCGCCTTCATCACCGAGCGCCCGCTGGTATTCTCCGGGGTCGGGCACGACCACCCAGTACCCGCCCTTAAGCATAGGGGTCACGACGGCGTGGGCACAGGAGGGTGGGAAATAACGCCCATTCACCTCCGGTACCCCTTCCACACCCAGCGAGAGCAGCATGCTCCGTAACTGGGAAGTGTTGGAGTAGACGATAACCACGTCCGGTCTAAAAGACGCGCTCTTTAACGGTGCCGTTAATATGCCGATATATTTGCCGTATTCAAATTGCTCGTGGGGATGGCCCTGCACCGGGCCGCGCGCTTCCGGCAGCGGCACCATGCCATAAGCCATCAGGGCGGCGGGGCACCAGTGGTCCTCTTTGAGCATGGCAACGGTCTTGCCCTCCCGGCGGGATAAAGAAAAAGCCTGGCACTGGGCAAGGTGGTAGTTATGGTCTTGCTTCGGGCGCATGGCGCCAGCGGGTATATCCGCTTCCTTTTCCAGCATCTTTACGGCCACCGGGGAAGTCCTTAACAGCAAAATCTTTTCCAGCTCTTCTCCGCAGCGGTTGAACTCTTTAACCGTCGTCATAGTGTCCTCCCCCCTAACTACAGGGAAATATTCAAGAGGCTTACTATTTATACTGGCCCGTTTTGCCGGAGGAGACGTGGAAAATAGGCCGTTTGATATTCCGGATGATGACGGGGCCATGCTGGACACCGGCCGGTATGCAGGCGCTAAAGCTCCTGTCTACGATATTCTTTTCACCATCAATGGTAATTTCAATTTCCGCGCCGAGGTCCTGGATATTATCATAATTGTAGCCGAAAAAGCCGAGTACCTCGTTGAAGTCATGGGTATGCGATTCACAAAGCTTTATTTCTTTCTTATCGCCGGGGACGATCCACTTGGTTTCGGAATAGAATTCAGCTCCGGGAACGGTATCGGCATCGATTTGGGCAATCGGTTTAACGACCTTGGGGTCGTTCTTGACGCGGTAAGCAGGATATTGGGCATTGGCTTTCGGTTTATCTACAACGTATTTAGCGTATTTCCCCATTTTAATTACCTCTTTCTAAAATATATCCTGGTATGATTTGGCAATACTAGACGTATTTGTCGATCGGGCCGAGGGTCATATGGAACATGGGTGCATCCATACGGCGGAAGACCAGCGGGCAATGCTCCACGCCGGCGGGAATGTAAATCATGAAGCTCTTGGTAAGCGTGAACTTTTCATTCTCCAGCCAGAATTCAATCTCGCCGCCGAGGTCCGAGGGGTCGTCCACATTGGTGCCGAAGTAGGTAAAAACCTCGACGAAGGGATGGGAATGGGGCATAATGCCGGGCACTTTCCCGCTCTTGACCAGCTCCGGCGTAACCAGTTCCGGCATCTTCATCCGCGGCATCTGGCGCTGGTCTTTCATCGCGGCCGGCCACTGCCAGGTATACTCGCCGTAGAAAGCGCCGGGTAAGACTTCATTATCCATCCAGATAACGTGTTCCAGTCCCAGGCGGTAGCCGTCACGGTAACCCTGCTCGATTTTCTGGTCGCCTTTGTAGCCGGGCATGACGATGCCCCTTTTTAATTCCGTGGTAATATATTTGCTGTATTTACTAGTCATGGCTCTCCTTTCTCGTACATAAGAACAATATCAAAACTCAAGTTTTAATGCAACAGTGTTCAGATAGACTAATCCAATTTCCTTAACCTGGGTATAAACAATAGCGCCGCCACGCTCATAGCTACCAGCGCAATAGCCATGCCGCCCACCGACCACTGTACCCCCATGGTATCCACCAGAATAGCGGCGAAGAATGTCCCGAAGCTGGAAAGCCCGAACTCCACACCGTAAATGCCCATAACTCTGGCGCGGTACTCGGGTCTGGTATAGGTCTGCAAGAGCGCCACCGGCAGCGTCATGCGGCCCGCCTGGCCCAGCCCTACGAAAATCATTAATACCATAGAAAAAGTCCAGGCCGATGAAAAGGAAAAGAGCACCAGCGCCCCTCCCAGGATAATGCCGCTGATAAGCATCAGCAGGCCGCGCTTTTTGTTGTTCGGCAGCGATGCCAGCATGATAGCACCGCCGATAGAGCCTACCCCGGACATGAGCTGTAACAGTCCCAGTTCCGTGGCGCTGATTTTAAGAATACCCTGAAAGACCGGCAACAGTTGCTGGTAAGGCATGGAAAAGAACACCATGCACAGCACGGCAACCAGAACGAAGAGAATGTTGCGCTCGGTTTTCATGTAGCCCAGGACATCTTTGACATCAGTGAAAATGTTGGCGCCGGCCGGCACGCGTTTACCGGTCGTGGGTACGAAAACCATGAATAATACAGAGAAAGCATAGAGAACCGCCATACTGTAGTAAACAGGCTCAAAACCGTAAGCGTCGATCACCGCGCCCGCCACAACCGGACCAATAAGGCGGAGCGTATTTTGTCCCGCCAGATTAAGTGCAATAGCATTGGTTACCAGGCTATCACCAACGACCTCAATGATAATGGAGTCGGTAGCCGGGCCTTTGAAGCTGGTGCTGGCACCGTCCAAAAAAGCCATCGCCACCAGGAACCACCAAGAACCCGGATTATCAGCGGAAAGATATCCGGTCGTCAGGCTAACGGCAATGCTTGCCGCAATAAAAACATCGGAGACATTGGATATCTGGATAAGCGTTTTTTTCTGGAACCTGTCCGCCAGGGCGCCGGCAAACGGGGTAAAAAGCAGCAGCGGTACCGCCCGCCCCAAGGTGAGGATACCCAGCCATACCGCTGAATCTGTTAAATAATACACAAGCAGGGACATGCTGAACTGCCGGATGTTCATGCCGAGGGCATTAAAAAGCCGACTCAAGAAAAACATGCGGAAAGCCGGATTTTTTAGCGAATCTACGGCCTTGATTTTACCCGGAAGGCTCTTGATTTTCTCTAAAAAAGACATTTTCAAAAATACCACAAAGCCAGGAATCTTAAAAACATGCTATTTAAACGGGTTCAAAAAAGCCTTGTATCTTAACCAGTAAAAAAGTGATGACAATATATAGATAATGATAAAGCCGATTAATGCCAGTATCAGGGCGAGTATCAGCAGGCTGTAGACTACGCCGAGGGCGGATGTGGTATAGGTGGAAAAGGTGTCATTACCGTAGCCGGCCAGCATCAGTATCAGGTTCAATATCAGAAAAGGCAGCACGATACAGCCGAGGCCGGATAGCGAGCCTTTAATGTCCGCCCAGCTTAACCTGACGTTCGAGGCAACGCAGATAGAAAGATAAAGAAAGACCCAGAACTGCCAGGTAGTGAGGTTGCCGGAAGTGAATATCAGCCTGACGATAGCCAGCGCCGAATCACCGAAGACGGCAAGATAACTCGTTATCGATGAGCCTTTTTCAATACCGCTGATACTGTTATTGATGGTATTCCAGACGCTGCCGCTATCCGGAATGAGAAAATAAAACAGGCCGAAGAGGACGGCGCAGCCCAGCACAATGGGGCCGATGCCGATAAAAAAGTTACCGATGACGTGCCAGGGGTTTTTTGGATTCCAGCGATGATAAACGTATCCCAGCGTGCCGGTTTGTTCGTCCGGTTTGAAAAACTGTATATCGTCGATTTTATGCAGAAATATAAGACAAAAAAGGGCATGACCCAATTCATGGATAGGCGTGCCCAGCCAAGCCACGACATACGTTCCCCCCGGCCCGAAGGTGTTCCCCAGCGATTTGAATGTCAACTGGGAGATAAAGTGTATCAGCAACCCGAAGATGAAGATGCCCAGGAACAGAGAGGCCATTTGCCCCAGTGTGGCAACTAACAGGTCTTTGACAAAGATAAGAACGGACATACTGGTTGAATGATAGCCAGACCGCGTACAGGTGTCAAGAAAGATTCAGACAATGGTAACCCGCATTGATTTTACACGCTATTACCGTCTAAAATATCTAGCGTAGACCCGGTGATATAAGCCCCGACTTTTCCCAAAGGAGATACTGCCGTGAAATACTTAATGATTTTCGTACTTTTAATATCCCTGCTGGTAGCATTCCCGGCGTGTGCCGCTTCCACAACCAGTATGCCGATTGTGCTATTGACCGATTACGGCACGGATGACTACCGCGTGCCGCGTCTCAAGGGCGTGATATACAGCGCCAATCCCGGCGCGACGATAATCGATGCCACGCACGGCATCGGCTCGGTGGATATTGCCGCCGGGGCTTACGTGCTTGGCTTAACCGCGGCGGAGTTCCCCGAAGATGTTGTTTTCATGGCGGCCGTCGGGTCCGCCGATCGGGGAATCGTGCTGATAAATGATAAAGACCAAATATTCGTACTCCCGGATGACGGCCTGGCAACCTTCGTAATCATGAACACGGGTATGAAAAAATGCTACGCCATAACCAATGAGAAACTGTTCGACCAGCCTATCGAGAACCTGTCTACCCATGTGCTGCTGGGTACCGTAGCTGCTAAAATTGCCGGAGGTTATAAGCCGGGAGACGTGGGGCCAGAAGTAGCATCCCCCGTAATGCTGGATATCCAGCAAGCCAGTATCAATGACGGCAAACTGATGGGTTACGTTGTGTTTGTTGACCACTTCGGCAGCTGCTTGACCAACATTTCCAGGGAATTGACCGAGCAATTCGGGCTGCAAACCGGTGATAGTATTCTTATCACCGTTAACGGGAACACCGTAAGTTCCGTCATCGGCAAGAGTTATGGCGACGTAACCGCCGGCGAATCTGTCTCCATTGTAAACTCGCTAGGAATCCTGCAGTTATCCATCAATATGGGCAGTTTTGCCGCTAACAACGGTGTCAAGACCGGGATGAAAGTGGAAATAGAGAGAGCCGCTCCCTGAAGAAGCGGCTCCCGCAATATTTCAAACCGGATGTTTTTCTAGCTTGCCCTTAAGCTGCGCATGATGGCACCAATACCCGGCCTTTTACCGTACATCAGCAGGAAGGTACGGACGATTTTGGCCGTCAGCAGCAGCCCTCCCAGTACACACACGGCCAGAACGACAAGACTTACTATTATCTGCCATGCAGGAACTGCTGTAGCCCCAAGACGCAGCATTAACGTAACGGGGGCGGTGAAAGGGAATATCGTCAATGCCACAAAGGCAGGATTGTTCGGGAACAGGATAATGGCGGAAGAAAACCACAGCGGCGAGACCGAAAGCAGAGTGAATATCGGAGAGAATTGCTGCGCTTCCCTCGAAGAAGAGGTAATGGCACCGATAGCAACGAATATCATGGCGAACAAGAGATAGCCAAGAATAAAGTAAAGGATAAAGAGCAAAAGAAATACGGGGGTTATCTGCAGCGTACTTAAAAAGCCGCCGATTGACACCGAGGCCAGATTCAGTATTAACGGCGCGCAAATTACCCAGATAATTATCTGTACCAGCCCGGCGGCACCCATCCCTAAAACCTTACCGATAATCAGCTGGCGGGTGGAAACGGATGACAACAGCACCTCAATAAGGCGGTTTTCTTTTTCATCGCCGAGACCGGATAGCAGATAACCTGACGAGAAAGAGATAGAAAGCACGAGCAATACCGCAAAAATCGAAGGAATAAGCAGATTACCATAGCCGCCCTGTTCCGGCGCAACTGCACCAGTCTCGGTTATCCTCGTGGAGATGACACCCAGAGGCGCGTTAATCAGACTGATATTGGCTTCAGGAATTTTACCGCTTAATATATTACTGGTCAGGAAATTTTTAATGCCGCTGATTACCTCATCCGGCGGATAGAGCTGTTTTTCCAGGGTATACAGATTCACCATACCGGTGGTGAAGTAATCTTGGGTAATGATAAAGTATTCTTTAATATCCTGAACGACTAAAGCATGATTTGCCTCATCTGCCGTGTCATAACGTACCAGTTCTACTTTGCCCTGTTCAGTATACCGGTCAAATCCACTTACTTTATCGATATAACCGACTTTCGTTACCTCCACAGTCGGTTTAGTGACCCCGGACACAATCTGGGCAATGATAATCCCCAGAATGGCAGCCAAAGGCACAATAATAGTTACAACAATAAATCCTGTACGGCGTATCATGGTGAGGAATTCCTGCCTGAACACTAAGTATGTCTTATTCATATTTTTCACCAGCTACTTTAATAAAAATTTCATTCAATGGGGGTGTGGCTACTTCAAAACGGTTGATGACAATCCCCCGCGCCAGCAGATGCTCAAGCACCTGCTGCGGAGTAGTCTTGCCGTCCAGAAACAGCTCGACGGCATCTTTACGGGAACGTTTTTCCGTAACGCCGGGCACATCGCCAAGTTCCCCTTCATAAGCCAAAATAACGGAATCGCTACTGTATTTTTTCTTTATTTCCGCCAGGTTGCCGTAAAGCACGGCCCGTCCGTGATTGACCATCAAAACGCGGTCACACATTTCTTCAACCTGATTCATCTGATGGGTGCTTAAGACGATGGCTTTGCCATCGTCACGGAGGTCTTGAAGCATCTTTTTAGACGATTCGGTATTTACGGGGTCGAGGCCGGAAAAAGGTTCATCCATGATCAGCAACTGCGGGTCATGGATAGTGGTAACGATAAACTGGATAATCTGCCCCATGCCCTTGCTTAACTCTTCCATCTTTTTCCGGGCGTCCGGCAAATAACCAGTTTTTTCCAGCATCTGCCTGGCTTTTTCCGTGGCGGTATGCCGGTCCATGCCTTTCAGCGAAGCAAGGTAAACGATGGTATCTAGGACGCGCTGTTTTTTGTAGAGCCCGCGCTCCTCCGGCATATAGCCGATCTTGTTTTTGGCGGTTTCATTGAATTTTTCCCCGAGTATTTTGACCTCGCCGGAGTCAGGCTGGATAATATCCATCACCATTTTGATGGTGGTGGTCTTGCCAGCGCCGTTAGGGCCGATAAGACCCAATATTTCACCGGGGGCGATGGAGAAAGACAGGTCGTTCACGGCTACCTTATCCGCGAATGCCTTGGTAATATGATTTACATTTACAATATCCATAGCATTAAATCCATTTCAAACCCTTATTATAATTCAGATTTACCGGCTGATATTTTTTTATCAACGCAATTGTACCTCCTTTTCAATCTTTTATCGGGGCCCGGCGGAGTAGCAGATAGATAAACCCGGTAAGGACTACTGCCGCTGCCAGCATATTGGCCATCCCGATATACGGATTGGGATTAATTACCGAGTAACCCATGGCTGTTTTACAAAACTGCCAGAGAGCCCGGCTTATGGCGCCATTGACTAGCGCGTTGCATAACATTATCAAAGGGACCAGAACAAAGGGCGCTACCGAGACGAGGATTTTGGTCGTGCGGTTGCCCAGATAGTATATCAGGCAAATGAACCATCCCAATATGCCTAAAAAGAGTAAAGCGGCGAACTCCCAGACGATAATGCTTAGCAGGTTGTGGGTGCCGTATATCAGCTCATAAATCATCCAAACATTGGCTACCTGCAGGTTGATAACAAAAATAATTTCGACCATCACGGCGAGAATGGCAGACATGACAGCCATACTTAGAATTCCGGCTAGAAAGAACTTTTTTCGTGAAATACCCTGGGATAACGCATATCTAAAACTCGGAGCAAAAAATATCAGACCCATGATAGGCATATAGACCAGCGCAACAAAATCGCCGCCTCCAGCCCGCTCCCCTGCTTCTTCCAGCCTTATAACCACCACGGAAATCAGGAAATTAAGCAATAAAACCCCGGCACAACTAATAATCTGCCACTTGAATAGTGTTAGAAAATGTAATTTGGTTATTTTTAAAACACTGCCCACGGATTTTTACTCCCTTCAGGAATTGGTCAGACTGATAAATACTTCCTGTAATCTGGCCGGTGTAATTTCCAGCCCCAGTTCCTGAAGCCGGGTCTTATCACCGCTATCGCGCTGCTGGAAGACGGTGGCCGTTTTGAATTTGCCGATGGTTTCCTCGCGGATAACCTTCTTACTCCGGGTAAACTCATCGACACCGGCACCATCCCCGGATACCGTATAAGCCATCTGCAAGACGGATTCGACCGGTTTAACGAATACCACTTCTCCGTTTTTAAGGATAATAACGTTTTCCATAATCTCGGCAACCTCATCGATAAGGTGAGTGGCAATGATTACCGTTTTATGATGCTCGCTGTAATGGGCTATCAGTTCCCGGTAAAAAAGCTCCCGGTGAGCGGCGTCCATCCCCAGTACCGGCTCATCGAAGATAATAATCGGCATACCGGAAGCTAACGTAATTATCAACTTAAAAATCGAACTGTAGCCGCTGGATAGGCTTTTAATTTTTTTGTTCATATCCAGCTGGAATTTTTGAGCCAGCGTATCAGCATATTCCGTATCGAATCCGGGATTAAACTCCTGCGCCCATCTGAAACCTTCTCTCGCCTTCATATCCCAGGGATGCACGTTTTTTTCCGTCATGCAATAGATTTTAACTTGGGCGCGGTCGTTTTCCTGAGCTTTTTCACCATCGATGAGCACCTCGCCAGCATCCGGAAAAATGCGGTTGGTGATGATGTTGATTAAAGTTGTTTTACCGGCAGCGTTCCTTCCCAAAAGCCCATAAATCTTATCCGGCTCGAATGTCAGAGAGACATTTTTCAATGCATGAGTCGTTCCAAAGTCTTTGGAAACATTTTTTACCTCGATAGTGCTCATCTAACGTATCCTTTTTCAATCATGCCAATAACTTCGTTGATGGTAAGATTAAGATTATTTGATTCCTTTAAAAGCGGGAGTATGTAACTATCATAAAAGGCACTTTTTCTCTTGTTAATAATTTTTTCCCTGGCCCCCGCGGCAACAAACATGCCGATACCGCGTTTTTTATAGATAGTTCCTTCATCTACCAAGAGATTTTCCCCCCGGATGGCAGTTGCCGGATTGATTTTAAATTTCATCGCCACCTCCGTAGTGGAGGGTATTTGAGATCCTTCCTCATAGATACCTTTGAGTATATTTTCTTCTATTTCTTCAGCAAATAGAAGAAAGATTGGTTTTTCACTGTCCAGATTCAACTGCATGTAACCAAACCCTATAGTTCCTGCGCTTTTAATTCCTATTCCAGCGCATTTGTTCATTTGTTAGTTAGTTAACTAACTAACCACATAAGTATAATTTCAAACAGGTTCTTTGTCAAGAGGTGTAAAATTTTTTGTGTCCCATTGACAAAAGACTTTTCCATTACTATAATATGAATGAACATTCATTCATATTTCACGATGGGGAATTATGAAGGATAAGAAAACGCGCAAGGAAAAGCTGGCCACACAGCGCCGGGAGCAGATACTCAACGCTGCGTTAGAGATATTTTCTCAAAAAGGTTATGCGGCGGCCACGATACCGGAAATTGCCAGAGCGGCGGAAGTGGCCGCCGGCACCATTTACCTCTATTTCCCCAGCAAGCGGGAATTATTCGTGGCGGTGATAAAGAACTTTATTATTACCACTCCCCTGCTGAAGCTTATCGATAAGATACCAAAAGGCGATATCTCGGCTATCTTTAAGAGCATCATCAAAGACAGGCTGGATCTGATAAAGAACCCGACCTTCGCGCGGCTGCCGGCGCTGATGGGCGATGTCCAGCGCGACCCGGAACTGAAAGAGATCTGGGTGAGAGAATTCCTCCAGCCATTCCTGGGGCAGATTGCACCCGGCTATAACCTTATGGCCATGATGGGTAAATTCCGCCGCTATGACCCGGAGGTAGCCGTCAGGATGATAGGAGGCCTGATTATAGGCTTCCTGCTGTTAAAGGTAATAGAAGGCGATATCAGCCCGTTAAAGAGCAAGGACGAGGACAAGGTAGCCGAGGATGTAGTTAATTTTATGCTGCACGGTATGTTAAATGATGCTAACAACAAAAAGGGTGGTGTGAAATGACAGACCCCGCAATCGAGGTGAAAAACCTGGTGTTTAAATACGGCGGGCTTAAAGTAATCGACGATATGACGATGGATATCCAGCCCGGTACCACCTACGGCCTGCTGGGGCCTAACGGGGCGGGTAAAACAACGCTTATCCGGCTGATGGCGGGACTGCTGAAACCGGCTTCCGGTACCATCAAATGCATGGGCAAGACCCCTTCCCCCGCCATCGCCCGGCAGATAGGCTATATGCCGCAGCTCCCGGCGCTCTACCAAGAACTATCCGTAGAGCAGAATATCGACTTTTTTGCCCGGGTTTACGGCATGAAGGATAGCAAGGAAAGGAAACAGCGCGTGGAAGAGGTTATCAAGATTGTCGACCTGTGGCCGAAGCGGAAAACACAGATATTGCAGCTTTCCGGCGGGATGAAACAGCGCGTCAGCCTGGCCTGCGCCATCGCGCACCAGCCCCCGCTTATCTTCCTGGACGAACCGACCGTGGGGCTGGACCCGGAGCTGCGGGTGCATTTCTGGGGTTACTTCGAGGACCTGACCAAAGCCGGTGCGACCCTCATTATTTCCAGCCATACCTTCGATGACGCCGCCCACTGCCAGCGGCTGGCCTTCCTGCGGCTGGGCAAGGTGGTAGCCCAGGGAACGCCGGACGAGCTCCGCGCGATGACCGGCAAGAAAGAAAGCACGCTCGAAGATGCGTTCCTGTTCTGCATCCGGCGCGATGAGGTGAAGGAAAATGTCCAGTAACACTTTAACGCTGGCCAGCCGCGTGATGATGCAGATAGCGCGGGACCGCCGCACGATAGCCCTGATTATCATCGCGCCGCTGGTAATCGCCAGCATCGCCGGCTTCAGCATCTCCAATAAAGCGGTGTTGAGCAGCGCCGCCCCGGGCATACTGGCGACGCTTATCCTGTTCTTCGGGTTCCTGATTACGGGCATCAGCTTTTTAAGAGAACGCACCCAGGGCACGCTGGAGCGCCTGATGGTGGCGCCGGTATCCCGCATGGATATCGTGGCGGGATACCTGCTGGGGCTACTGCTTTTCGCGCTGCTGCAAACGATTATCATGTTCTTTTACATGGTGTACGTGCTGGATATCACCTACCGCGGCGATTTGTGGCAAATCCTCGTCTTCCAGATACTCATCGGCATCGTGGCGGTGAGCATGGGCACCTTCTTTTCCGCCTTCGCCCGCAACGAGTTCCAGATGATCCAGTTTATCCCGCTGGTTATCGTGCCGCAGATATTTATCAGCGGCCTTTTTATACCGGTGAACCAATTACCGCTGGTCCTGGAATGGATATCCAAATTCCTGCCGCTGACCTACGGTGTGGAGGGCATCAAAGCCTTGATGCAACAAGGGCAGAGCCTGCCGGACATCGGGAAGGATATAGGCATACTGGCGGCTTTCGCGGTTGGTTTTCTGGTCCTGGCTTCCCTGACGTTAAGGAAGAGCGCCAGCTAGGGAAACAGGGGCGGGCGAAAAACCCGCCCTTTTCGTTTATTCGTTTCAAAAAGATTTTTTTAGTATCTTAGCTTTGGGGCGAAGCTGATTCGTTTGGTATTCGTTTACCAGTCTATTATGGTAAGTCAGCTTTGATTGACCTTTTCTCCTCTTATCCTCCTCTCCAACCTCACCCTCCGGCTCCCTCTCCGCTGGCGG
Organism: Dehalococcoidales bacterium; assembly: GCA_034429595.1. Classification (GTDB taxonomy): domain Bacteria; phylum Chloroflexota; class Dehalococcoidia; order Dehalococcoidales; family RBG-16-60-22; genus RBG-13-51-18. Next base: position 7,909 of record DAOUGB010000147.1, on the reverse strand, counting down.
AGAGGGAGGGGCAGAACAGGTATAAGGGAGTAAGGGCGGTATTTTAGGACAAGGAGAGGGACGATTAGTAAAAACCCCCTCTTATCCCCCTTTACGAAAGGGGGAATGATTAAAATCCCTCCCTAACCCTCCCCTTACGAAGGGGAGGGGATGATAGTGCATAGCAATCATAGCACGCGCGTTCTAATATTGTAAAGAGGATTTTGTCCCATTTTACCGACCTCACCCCCTTTGATTCCCCCTCTCCGCGCACGGAGAGGGGGCTAGGTGGAAAGGTGAAACTATTCCGTCGCAAAACGTCCGAAGAGGCTTAATATCCCCTTTAATCAGCAGCCAGGCCAGAATACCCGGATACCGATTTTATCGGGATGGCTGGATATAAGGTAGCCGGGTTTCCTTATCTGAATACGGGGCAGGCTTCGCGGAAATGGCAAGGGGGAGGTTTTTCCCGGCTGCTGTTATGCCAAGGCTTTGGTCCCGTTGAGATGGTAGGTCAAAAGCGTCCGGAGGCTGGCCTCCGCCCATTCCCGGCTGCGGTAATCTTTGAGGACTTTAAACAGTCCATCGATATAGTTACCGGCGATAATCGAGAGGATATAAGCCTGGTTTTCTTCAATTTGAGCAGCACCGCCGGGTTTACGCGCTACTTCCGCCAGGTGCATCTTTAATAGTGAAACCATTTCTTCTTTTGATTTTTCATACCCGGTGCCGCCGCTCTTTTCCACCAAAATGATAAGCAATTGACGCTGGCGGGCATCCATTTGCATCAATGAACCGACGATGCCATCGATGAACGTTTGCGCGTTATTGCCTCCCACCCCCTTCATGGACTGCTGGAAGGACTGCTTGAGAATGCCTTTCAAATCGTTGAAGACCGGCTCGATAATACTGCTGAAAAGCTGCTCCTTGCCGGGGTAGTAGTTATAGGTATTGCTGACACTGATGCCGGCGGCTTTAGCAATCGTCCGCATGGAAGCCTTTTCATAGCCGTGAAGGGAAAATTCTTTGACGGCGGCTTCAATGATTTTATTGCGAATCTCGTCCTTAAGCTTTTGCATTAACTAACACCTGTTCTCTATTGTAACACCAACCAAAAACGGATGCAACAGCTTTTATTCCTTTATCAATTCAAATTTTCCGCTAACCCTGATATCCCGTGAGGAACTGCCTAGCATTATCTTAAATTCGCCCGGCTCGGCAACCCAAGCTTTGGTGTCAACATCGTAGAAAGATAAAGCTTCTTTATCCAGCATAAACGCAACGGTCTTTGTTTCACCGGGCGCCAGATTTATCTTTTTAAAGGCTTTCAGCTCTTTGGGGGGCCGGGAAACTTTAGCGATGGGGTCGCCAACGTAAAGCTGCACCACTTCTTTACCTTCGCGCTTACCGGTGTTTTTAATATCCAGAGTCACGGTAACCTTACCGCCGGTTTTTACTTTAACCGGAGAAATTTTAAGATTGCCGTACTTAAAGTCTGTGTAAGCAAGCCCGTGGCCGAAGGGGAACAGCGGCTCCACTTTTTTAGCGTCATAATAGCGGTAGCCCACGTAAATACCCTCGCCGTAGAGCACCCTATCCGCCTCGCCGGGGTAATTGATAAAGGCGGGGTTATCCTCGTAGCGCACCGGGAAGGTATCCGGTAATTTGCCGGAGGGGTTCACATCGCCGGAGAGGACGCTGGCGATAGCGCTGCCGCATGCCTGGCCGGGGAAGTAGGCTTCCACCACGGCGGGGACGCTATCTATCCAGGAGTCCATAGCCACCGGCGCGCCGTTGTTCAGCACGACGACGGTATCGGGGTTGGCGCCGGCCACCGCCCGAATCAGTTCCGCCTGCCCGGCGGGCAAGTCCATCGATTTCCGGTCGAACCCCTCGCTTTCATATTCATCGGTCAGGCCGGTGAAAACGATAGCGACATCGGCGTTCCGGGCGGCTTTGACAGCGCGCTTTAAGAGGTTGGCGGGGCGGGGCAAATCACACCCGATGCTAATACTGCGCATGGTAGCTTTGATGGCCGGGTTCCGGCAGAACTCTATTTTAACGGGATAGCGCTGCCCGGCTTTTAGCGCGATTTCCCCGGTCTTTTCCTCCGACGGCATAAAATCGAAGATGGTCTTTTCCCCCCAGTTGCTGCAAACGAGTTTACCCCCGATGTAAATGCGGCACCAGCCCTCCGTGGCGATGCCAAATTTATATTGCCCGGCGGCCGGGGCGCGGAAAAGTCCCGTCCAGCGTATGGAAAACTCGTCCTTGATGCCCGCCACGGGCGGATAATCGCTCATCCAGCGGTATTTGAATTTAGTATCCGTCCTGACAGCCACAGGCTTGCCGGTAAAAGCATTATTGGCGAAATACTCCCCGAGCAGGCCGCTCTCTTTTTTGCCCGCACCGGGGGTTAAGTATTCAGGGGCGAGGGGAGGGGTAAAGACATGGCTGGGGCAGCCCGGTTCATAAGTTATTTCTACTTTTTCTCCGTACCTCTTTTTTAAAGCTTCCAGCGGCGCCACGGTATAGTACGGCTCCAAGGCGGCGCTGCCGCCGCCTTGCACGCTGGCTTTTACCGCCAGCGGCCCGATGACGGCAATAGACTTAATAGATTTTTTCAGCGGCAGCACGTTACGTTCATTCTTTAGTAAAGTGATGGATTCCTCTGCGGCCTGGCGGGCAAGTTTTTCCCGCGCCGGACTGCTCTTAAGATTCCCAACTTTTATCTTGCCGTCCAGCGCGCCGGTTTTTAACATCACGCCCAGGATACGCCGGACCTTATCATCAATGTCTTTTTCTTTCACACCGCCGTCCCGCACGGCTTTGAGAAGTTTTTCCCCGAAATAAAGCGCCGGGCCGGGCATTTCAAGGTCGAGGCCGCTGCTGGCGGCCGGCGCGGTGCTGTGCACGGCAAACCAATCCGACATCACGAGGCCCGCAAAGCCCCACTCCTTTTTCAGCACTTCCGTCAAAAGCCAGCGATTATCTGCGGCATAAGTGCCGTTGATGCGGTTATAGGAACACATCACCGTGAGCGATTTGGCCTCTTTGACGGCTTTTTCAAAGGACGGGAAATATATTTCCCGCATCGCTCTTTCCGAGACATCAGCGCTAATGGTCATGCGGCGGTATTCCTGGTTATTCAGGGCGAAGTGCTTGACCGATGTTCCCACCCCCCGGCTCTGGACGCCCTTGATAAAGGCGACGGCGATGCTTGAAGAGAGGCAGGGGTCCTCACTGTAGCTTTCAAAATTGCGCCCCCCTAATGGTGAACGGTGAATGTTGACGCAGGGGCCTAAAATCACGCTACAGCCCCGCTCACGCGTTTCCCGGCCGACCGCCGCGCCCACTTTTTTAACGAGTTCCGGGTTCCAGGTGGCCGCCAGCCCGACCCCGGTGGGGAAACAGGTGGCGGGAATGGTCTCGCTGGGATTAATGTCAGACGCCGTCCGGCAGCCGTGCGGGCCATCCGTGACTTTAAGGGAGGGGATGCCCAGCCTATCTATGTTCCGCGTGTGCCAGAAATCGATGCCGGAGACCATCGAGACCTTTTCTTCCAGTGTCATCTTCTTGATGAGCGCCTCAATCCGTTTTTCCATGGCACCCTCCCCATAACGGGCATTAATAACTGCCAAAGATTTTACTCTTTCCAACGTTATGATGGCAAAAGAGAAACCGAGCATTATCCCTTACTGCTTGTTTATCATTAAAACTAACAATATGTACCTGAAATCTATCAAATTTCTTGCAATAATCTCTAAATCCATAGTACTATAAGTAAAGTAGCCTCAAGAATCTTTATAGTCAGCCATATCTCTCGGCTTCATCTTTCAATCTAGTTTACCGCTTTACCGGTATTTCCCTTTGCGAGCGTCTTAATTAGATATTCAGGAGGTGTTTAAAATCCTTACTTTTTCCACATATTTACCCTTGGTTACCACCGTTATTACCGGTCCTGGCGCGAGGAGTGCCCGGAGTACAAGCGCCGGATAACCAACATCGCTATTCAAAAGGAGGAAAATGGGAAAAACGTTACGAAAAATATTCATGGCAACCATGATAGTAATTCTTTTTTCAACCCTGATCAACGTTCAGGGTGTAAAGGCGGCGGATATCAGTGCCGCGGACCTGGAGGGCGAGTGGACCGCCAAACTGGAAGTAAGCAACCTTGAGATAATAGGCTCGCCGGAAATGTCCAAAGACGATATCAATAACCTGGCAGGCCAAACCCAAAAGCTCGTGTTTACACAGTCGGGAGGGTCACTTTACCTGGACTTACCCCTGCCGGCGGTCTCACAGGTCAAACTTACCCTGAACGGCGACCAGCTTGACGGCACTTATCTTAAGAAAATCGGTAAGGACACGTATGACCTGTACGTAAACGGTAAAGTCTCCCAAAAAGGCAGCGGTGTAAGCTTCAGCTTAAATGTAGGCGGCAGCATCGTTAATGATAACCAGGAAGATATAATCGTCTTCTTTTACATCTATACCAGTAAAGAGAAAGCTGCCGCAGTCGCCACAACCACACCGCCAACAACAATCGGGGAACCGGTTGACTTCGGCACCGGAATAGAAAAAGGCAGAATAAGCTATGCCAAGGGTGAGGTCTACATCCAGAGGAGTGAGAGAATAATTGAAGCTACTGTCGGAGAGTTGCTATTGGCGGGAGATATACTCGCCGTTGGTGAAGGCGGCGAGATGACCATCGAGGCGGAAGGCGGCGGCACGCTCAAACTGATTGAAAAAACGCGCTTCCATCTGCCGGAAGAGAAAACCACTAAAAAGGTCAGTTCCTCCTCTTTATCCGTGATAATGGACAATATCTGGACCAAGACAAAGGAATTTCTCGCCGGGGAATCGTTTGAGGTAAAAGAATGCACGGCGACCGCGGGGGTGAGAGGATAATGAAGATGTCTAAAAGATTAACTGTTTTAAGTGTTAGCCTGGTTATTATTGCCGCGTTATTTTTAGCCGGGTGCGGCGAAGCGCAGACCGCCCCCTTTGAAATGGACGGCGAGACCCTCCTTTACAAGGGCAATATTGAAAACGGTACAGGCACGCTTTACCTGGGCTCTACCAAGGTCTTCGAAGGTGAGTTCGTTAACGGCGTTATCCAGGGACAGGGCAAACTCTACGCCGATGGCAAATTAAGGTACGAAGGGCAGTTCCAGAACGGTAAAGCCACGGGCAGCGGTATCCTGTACAACTCGTCCGGCAAGAAGATGTTCGAAGGCGTCATCACCCAGAACGACGGTACTACCTATTATGCTACCGGCTATCTTTTTAACGAGGACGGCAAGCAAAGCTTTTACGGCGATATCACCGTCACGGGCGATACGGTAACATACGGCAGCACGGGTATGTTATTCCACCCGTCAGGCGAGTTGTTCTATTGGGGCGGTTTTCAAAACGGCGTGCCGGACGGTACCGGAACTTACTACGATGAAGAAGGAAACGTACTGGAAATAGAATAGCCTCATATCCCGAAACAAACATAAAGGCCCCGGTGGAAGACCTGCCGGGGCCTTTTTTGTTGTGTTACCGGAGCCTATCAATCTGTACAGCCATTCAAGTAGCATTTGGTTCCTTATTGTTAAATTTCTATATAATAAACGGCAGGCTGAACTGTATAGAAACCGGAAGAATATGCTAATGTAAGTGATTATCAAAAGCCCGTGGAGGTGCTTAATGGCTGAATATCCTAAGAGCTTAAATCCGTTTTATCATGGCAAAAGATAAAACACACTATGCTTACACTATGTTAATTTTCAGGCTGACTTGCTATAATAACACTTGCGCGTATTTACGAGGTGGAAGCTGATGGAACCGATTGCTTATGATAAATATTACTGGCAGAACGAACTGGTCAGACTGCGTGCAACTACGCCCGAAGACTGGGAAGAAGCCTACCCCAGTCTCTACGATAGTGAAGCCCGGTTTTTATTGGAAGAAGAAGTGGAACTGCCACCCGTGAAGGCAAATAATCAAGAAAACAGCCGGAGATGGGACAATTTCAACCAGGAGACCGGGCGTATCATGTTCACCATTGAGACGCCGGACGGGAAAGCGGTGGGCGGGCTTAACCTGAATAACATCAACGAGCGTCACGGGACTTTCTGTATAGGCATCCAGATTTTCACGGGGGAGCGGGGCAAGGGCTACGGCACGGCGGCCATGCGCATCCTGCTAAAATACGCTTTCCTGGAACGCCGGCTGAACAAATTTAACAGCGGGTGGTTGGAAGGCAATGCCGGTTCTGAAAAAATGCATAAAAAAATCGGCTGTATCCAGGAAGGGCGTTTAAGGCAGATGTCTTATCACGAGGGCAGGTACTATGATTGGATACGGGTCGGCCTGACCAAAGACGAGTTTATCGAGAACGAACGGAAGTTTTTCAAGGGATAAGTCTCGGTAAATCCGGAAAGAGGAACAAACTATACATTAACCGGAAAAATGTGCTAAGGTGATTAATTGATTCAAAGTTAATGGAGGTGCATTATGGCCGAAACTAAAATGGCTAAATATCTCATCACCAATACGAAAAAAGGCGTCAAATTACCCGATTTCCGGACGGATAAAATCGGGGGGACGCAGGGGCGGGAGGACATCGTCTGGCTGGACGATACGGTGGTTCCCAAGGCCAGAATCTATTCCGAATGCGTCTGGTTCCTGCCGGGTATGGAAAAAGGCAAAGGCGATGAACCCTACATGAAGGAGCACACGCATGATTTTGAAGAGGTGCTGGCTTTCTTCGGGAGCGATAACGATAAACCGCGCGATTTATGCGGCGAACTGGAAATCTGGCTGGACGGCGAAAAGCACACTGTCACCAAGACATCGCTAATCTTCATCCCCAAGGGCATGAAGCACGGCCCGATGACTTTCCGCAAAATCGATAAGCCTATCTTCCACTTCAGCATCGGCGGAACTAATAAATATACGGGAAATTCTCCGGCGGCAACGAAAGAAAGTAAAAAGGCAACAAAAAAGACCGATAAGCTCATCGTCGATTTTATGCAGCCGCCCAAGGTCGAAGCGCCGTGGAGCCCCAATCCCCCGCCGGCGGAAGCCGCTAAAGGCAAAGGCGGCCGCATCCTCTTCCTGGACAACGATATAATACCGGACGGGTTTTATACCGAGTGCGTCTGGATATTGCCGTTCAAAGGCCCCATGCCCAAAATGACGGATGAGATGCTGCAGAAAGCCCGCGCCGCCGTCAAGCCCCACAAGCACGATTTCGACGAGGTCTTATGCTTCTTCAGCGCCAATCCCAAGGATTTCCATAACCTGGATTCGGAAATAGAGCTCTGGCTGGGCGGCGAGAAGCAGATGATAACGAAGAGCACCATGACCTATATCCCGGCCGGCGTGGAGCACTGCCCGCTGGTCTTCCACCGCATCGGCAGCCCGCTCATCCATTTCACCTGCTTCCCGGAGGGCAAGATATACTTTACCGGGTTGAAAAAAGGCGCCAAGTAACTAATTTAATCCTGCCGCGATAAGGTAAAAAAGAGAGGCCTCGATAAACCGGGGTCTCTCTTGCTTTGGGAGCCTTGTATCAAAAGTCATGCTGAAGAGTACATTCACTACGTTCAGTATAAACTCCGCGGTGAAGAATCCGTACCTGAAAAGGTGGCTGCGGATTTTTCCCCCGATTTGCATCGGGGTCAGAATGACCATAAAATAATACTTTTGATACAAAACCTGTTTCGGGATGTGAGGCGGTACTGTAAAATAGGTGGAACTTTTGAATTATCTTTTAGCTTGAGTTTATAGCTCCCTTACCTATTAAAGCTAGCTCTCTTCTAATATCGAAATCATCTTTTCACGCATTTTTTCAATTATGTCAACTAACGTTTTCCGTTCTGAAACACTAAGACAGCTCATAACCTGCTGACCGCGCATATTTCCTTTGTTCAATTTT
>DAOUGB010000146.1:0-1830 GCA_034429595.1 Dehalococcoidales bacterium | reverse complement strand
AGCTTTCTCGCCTCTTTGAGCGATATCTCGAGGTTAGGATTGGTGGGTTTATCGACAACGACCTTTTCCGCCCAAACTTCAACGGACCCGTTGGACGGGCTTATTTTGACTTCAATATTTTGATCAGGGTCAAAGAGGTCCTTTTTGTAAGCAGAGACCAGCGCCGCTTCCACGGCGGTGAGGACGACGTCTTTCGGCAGGTTTTTCTCCGCCGAAAGCTGCGTGATAGCGAGCAGAAAATCGCTCTTCATCTTCGGTTGAGAACCTCCGGTACCATATTTTACTAATTAAAAAAGTGGGAATGAACCCACTTCTCAACACGATTATTCATATCCAGGCAGCTTCATTATAACACGGGGGCATGTCAGTTGCAAGGAAAACAACAGTATCGATAGCGTATCATAGAGTGTGTAAAAAAGGAGGGGCGTATCCTACAATAGTTTTGCCAAGTAAAGAAAGGAGGATTACGCCCCATGGTCGCGGTCAAAGACCTGACCCAATTAACGGTAAAGGATTTATGGCGGGAGGTCAAGGGAGAAGACGATTGGTGGGGGGATGTGAAGGAAGATACGAAGCGGTTAATCAAGAGACTTTTAGAAAGCACAATGGAAGAAGAGATCGTCGCGCAACTGCAGGTGGCCCGGTATCAAAGGAGTAAGAGGCGGCGAGGCTACCGCAACGGATACCGGCGGCGCAGTTTGTTGACGGAATACGGATTACTGGACGGTCTGCAGGTACCGCGGGACAGATTGGGAGAATACCAGCCGGGATTGCTGGAGCGGTATCAGCGGCGACAGAGGGAAGTCAACAGGATAGTGCGGGAGATGTTTTTATCGGGAGTAAGCACGAGAAAAATACAGGGAGTACTGCGTCCGATGCTGGGGGTGGATATCAGCCCGCAATCAGTATCCCGGATTGTGAGGGATCTGGATATCGAAGTGAGACGGTATCACGGGCGGCGGATCGAAGATGAGTATCAATATCTCTTTCTGGACGGGATCACCATGAAGGTTAAGACGGTAAGGGGAGTCACAAAGAGGCTGGTACTATGCGCTTACGGAATAACGGAACAGGGGAAACGAGAGATGGTAAGTTTCCGTCAGGCGACGGCGGAGAGCGAAGCGCAGTGGGAAGCCTTTCTGAGGAATCTGTATGAACGGGGACTGGAGGGTAAACGACTCAAGCTGATAACTACCGATGGCTGTGCAGGACTGCACCGGGCGCTTGATATGGTTTATGGCTATACTCCCCGGCAGCGGTGCTGGGCGCACAAATTGAGGAACGTGGCCTCAAAGCTCAGAAAGAAAAACCAGGAAGCGTGCCTGAGAGAGGTAAAGAAGGTTTACCTGGCGGAGACCAGACGGGAAGCAACAAGCATTTTTCGAGAGTGGGCTAAAAAATGGCGGAACGTTGAACCAAAGGCGGTGAAGTGCCTGGAGGTAGATATTGACGAGATGCTGCCGTTTCTCAATTGTCCAAAGCATCATTGGGTGAAAGTGCGTACAACCAATGCCATTGAACGGGCATTCCGTGAAGTACGCCGCCGGACCCGTCCCATGAGTTGCTTTCAAAACTCAGCCAGTGTAGACCGAATTATCTACGGAGTTATCAGCCACCTTAACCAAACTTGGGAGGAAAAACCCCTTCTTCAATTTACACACAATACTTGACACTATCCATCGTTTTTACGTAAATTTGTTACGCAAGCCTTTTTTTGGTATCGTTCTTAGTATACCGATCACACCGGAGGGACCTGTTATGCCCCGCCAGCACCGCGAACACTGGGAAAAAGAAACGCTCGCACCCGCTTTGAAAAAATTTCCGGAACGG
>DAOUGB010000145.1:0-2320 GCA_034429595.1 Dehalococcoidales bacterium | reverse complement strand
TTTTTAGTACCTTGATTTCACCCTCACCTAACCTCTCCCATCGAGGGGGTGTTGTATCAAAAGTCATTCTGAGGAGTGAAACGACGAAGAATCCGTGCCTGGCAAAGTAGCTACGGATTCTGACCCCGATTTGCATCGGGGTCAGAATGACTATAATATGAACACTTTTGATACAAGGCTCATCAAGGGAGAGGGTAAAAAGGAATAAAGAAGTAAGGGGAATATTATATTTGGGAGACGTCAATACCCCCAAAACCCCTCTACCCCAATCCACGAGTCACTAAAATATGTTATGATATTATCATTAGACCAGGGAGACTTTAAAACATGCTCGTTGTTATGAAGAATGATGCCACGGAAGCGCAGGTAGCCTCCGTCATTAAGGAAATAGAGCGAATGGGCTACCGCGGCGTGCCGATGCCCGGCGCCATCCGGACGGCCATCTGTATCCTGGGGAACAAAGGGCCGATCGAAGCCGCGCAATTGCTCGCGCTGGAAGGCGTTAAAGAAGCCATTCCCGTGACCAAGCAATACAAACTGGTCAGCCGGGAGACCCATCCGGATTCCACGGTGGTAGCCATCGGGGATATTAAAATCGGGGGCGGGGAACCGGTCATCATGGCGGGGCCGTGCGCCGTGGAAAGCGAAGAGCAGGCGCTGACCATCGCCAACATCGTTAAAAAGCACGGCGCCGGCATCTTCCGGGGCGGCGCTTTCAAACCCCGCACCTCTCCCTACAGCTTCCAGGGGTTGGGCAACAAGGGGCTAAAGATACTGGAAAAAGTGCGGGAGGAGACCGGCCTGTACATCATCACCGAAGCGACGGATACCACCAACCTGGTGGCGGTGGAAAAATCCGCCGATATCATCCAGATAGGCGCGAGGAACATGCAGAACTACGCCCTGCTGCGGCTGGCCGGGCAGACGAGAAAACCCGTGCTGCTCAAGCGCGGACTGGCGGCGACCATCGAGGAATGGCTGATGGCCGCCGAATACATTATGTCCGAAGGCAACAACCGCGTCATCCTCTGCGAGCGGGGCATCCGCACCTTTGCCGATAATACGAGAAACACGCTCGACCTTAGCGCCATCACCTCCATCAAAGAGGCGAGCCACCTGCCGATTATCGCCGACCCGTCACACGCGGCCGGCAAGCGCGATTACGTGATACCGCTCTCCCGGGGGGCAATTGCCGTGGGGGCAGACGGACTCATCATCGAAGTCCACCACGACCCGGCGCACGCCATGTCCGACGGCATGCAGTCGCTGTACCCGCAGCAGTTCGAGCAGCTGATGCAGGAAATCAGCCGGCTGAAGGGGTATTTGTAAACTCTAAATCTAAAGCACTAAACTCTAAATAAACCTCAAAGTTAAAATTCAACTTGTCATTTTGGGCACTGCGAAAAATCCTCCGTTCTTTCGTCATTCCCGTGAAAGGGGAAGATCCTGAAAGGCTTACCTATCCAATCGGCCAGGCAATAACCCCCCTTTTTCAGGGTGCGCAACAATAAAATTTAAGCGTATAATGAGGTCAACAATTAAAGGAGGAGGTTGCGCATGACGACAGAAAACAAAGCCTATCCTGTGACTTTAAGAGGGGACATTTCCATTCCGCCGGGCCGCTGGGTATGGATATTCAAGTGGCTGCTGGCAATCCCGCACTATTTTGTGCTGTGCTTCCTGGGAATCGCCGCTTTTGTCTGCTGGATAATATCGCTCTTCGCTATCCTGTTCACGGGGAAATATCCCCGGGGACTGTTCAACTTTATCGAGGGGGTGATGCGCTGGGCATGGCGCGTAGGCTTCTACAGCTACATGGCGCTGGGCACGGATAAATACCCGCCGTTCAGCCTCGAACCCGACCCCGGTTACCCGGCCGACCTTGAAGTGCAGTACCCGGAAAAGCTCTCCAACGGGCTGGTGCTGGTGAAGTGGTGGCTGCTGGCTATCCCGCACTGGATTATCGTGTTCATTTTCCAGGGGGGACGGGACTGGATGGGCGTGGTGCCGATACTGTCCGTCGTCAGCGGCATCGTGCTGCTGTTTACCGGCAAATACCCGGAAGGGCTTTTCAAGGTCATCATCAGTATGGACAGATGGTCTTACCGCGTATATGCCTACGTGGCGCTGATGAGAGACGAGTACCCGCCGTTCCGGCTGGATGACTAAGCTTGAAGTAACAAATAACAATAAATAAAGGGGGGTGAGGTGGTACGACCTCACCCCTTCTTATCTCCCTTGCCGTTTGCGGAGGGGAACTTTTTAAAAACCCCCTGAATCACCCTTTGCGAAAGGGGGAACCGGTATACTCCTCACCCTG
>DAOUGB010000144.1:0-3480 GCA_034429595.1 Dehalococcoidales bacterium | reverse complement strand
CTGCACCGGTAGCAGTCCGTCGTCGCTGCTGCGGAGAGTTTCCCGCTCCAAACCCAGCATGGTCGGAACGCTGGGGCCGTGAATGTCAACATCCAGCAGTCCAACGCTCAGTCCGGAGAGCATCAGGGATGTAGCCAGGTTAACCGCAACCGTGCTTTTACCGACACCTCCTTTTCCCGAAAGAACGACAATTTTATGCTTTATACGACAGAGTCTCTCCATAAGCTGACGCCGGTCTGCGTATTCTTCCTTGCTTTCACCGCTTTTCTGCTTGGACGCGGGGCATGAGGTGTCTCCGCAGGTGTCACAGGTTTTGCCTTCCCCTTTTTCCGCTTGAGCTTGCGCCCCCCGTTCAGTAACGGGGACGTTTTCCTGCCCATGCGCCGTCTGATGGTTATCGTCCAGTTTCACTGCTTCCATTTTGTTTCTTTTTCCTCCCGCATATTAAGATTTATCCAAAGCTGTTTTATATCGTTGGCGCTCGGCGCGTCAATTTCTACAACTGCTTTTTTTGATATTTGCGCCAGGGTAACCGCCTGGTCGCAGCGAATCCGCCCGGCGACGTCCGCACCGGACAGATGTGCTTTTTCCTCGATTTGCCGCGTCATTTCTTCGTTGATATCCCACTTGTTGACGCAAACGGATGTGGGAATTTGCAAATGGCGCGTCAAAGACAACACTCTTTCCAGATCATATTCACCCGCCACCGTCGGTTCGGCAACAACCAATACCTGCGTCGCACCGTTTAAAGATGCGCTAACCGGACAACCGATGCCCGGCGGTGCGTCTATAATAATCAGATCATAATTATTTTCCCCGGCCAGGCGACGGGCTTTCTGTCTGATGGTAGCAACAAGCTTGCCCGAATTTTCAGCGGCAATACCGAGACGCGCATGAACCATCGGGCCGCAGCGGGTATCGGATACAAACCATTGACCGCAGTGCCGCTCGGGAAAATCAATGGCATCCACCGGACAAAACATCACACAGACGCCGCACCCTTCGCAGGCTGTCGGATCAATGCCATACATTGGAATGCCCTCACGGCTGCCTGTTAATTTTGCCGCTCCACAACGGCAAAGTTCAGCGCAGATACCACAGGCCATACAGTCATCCTGACGGATAACCGCTTCATGACCGCTTTTAAAATCATGGCGTTCGCGGATAACCGGCTCCAGCAGCAGATGCAGATCCGCCGCATCAACATCGCAGTCGCACACGACAGAACGGCCGGCGAGGACGGCAAAAGATGCGGCGACGCTGGTTTTACCCGTGCCTCCCTTTCCGTTGATAATAACAAGTTCCTTCATAATCCAACCTTCAAAAAAAGACTATGTTTTCTTTTTATTCCATTCGATCAAAAGCTGCCGGCTTTTCCAGCTCCTTTCCGAAGACCGCGCAGACGCTGTCTTCGGCAGCCGGCCGGCAAACCGTGTTGATCCGTATTCTCTTCGCCCCGATCTTTTCCGCACAGGCGGCGATTTTGCGCACCTCATCAGCGGTCATAATTTGAATTCTTTCTTTCCCCGGAAAGAAGATATTTTTTCGATCAACTCCTGAAAAAGCTGCCGGTATGCAGGAAGTGCGTCCACCATAAGGATCCCGCGGGAAGAGGCCTCGGCAATCCGCCTGTCGTGCGGTATTTCCAGGAGTACGGGAATGTTTTCCCTTGCACAGTACCGATGTACACGGTCATCACCGCTGCCCGTGCGGTTGACGACGACGGCAAAGGGAATTTTAAGTACGCGCACCGTCTCGACGGCCGGCAGCAAATCGTTTAAGCCAAACGGCGTCGGTTCCGTGACCAGCAAAACCATATCAGTGTCCCGAACGGCGGTTATCGCCGGGCAGGATATCCCCGGCGGAGCATCGATAATAGCCGGCAATTCATCCTTAATCCTCTTCTTTGCCGCCCGGATCAGCGGCGGCGCTAGCGCCACGCCGACGTCCAGACGACCAATAACCAGCCGGACATTCTCAGACTCCATAGTTTCAATGACACCAATTCGTCTGGGAGTTTCCGAAATTGCTTTCGGGGGGCATATCAACGTGCAGCCGCCGCAGCCGTGGCACATCTCCGCAAAGATCAACGGCTCTTTTCCCAACGCAACGATCGCATTGTACTCACAAAATTCACTGCACTTCCCGCAGCCGTCGCAAAGAGATTCATCAACCACGGGAATTGGGATCGTAACAACTTCTTCACCGACTTTGACTCCCGCAAGAAAAATGTGCGCGTTGGGCTCCTCCACGTCGCAGTCCAGAAGCTGCACTGCGGAGTTCATCGTACGCGCCAGATTGACGGCTAAAGTGGTTGTGCCGGTACCGCCTTTGCCGGAAGCGATGGCTATTTTCATGAAAGTCCTCCCTGCGGAGTGTTTGCATTTTATTTGTTATCCTGCGCCTTGACCGCAGCGGTTTCCGAACGGGGTCGATAGATAATTTCGCAGCAGTCGGAGCCCGTCGCTTTGCTTCTCACTATGTTCATCTCCACATCGCATCCGCAGATGGATTTGAATTGCCCTTTATTTATCCACATAACCGCTTCGCAAATAGGGCGGCCGGCGTTTTCCAATCCCACGTCACAGCAAAAGCCGGACGGCGACACAATGTGATAAAAATCCTCTGTTATCCGGGATGATTCCATTTCTCCCATCTGTTTATTGCGCTCATTCAGGTACTCGGCCGCCGACTTAAAGTCAAAGCTGGTCATCTTTTCCTTAAAGCGCTCGCCGGAAGCCAGGCCCATCCGGTACCAGACATCCCTGATGATCGGGAGCGCCTCTTCACCGAATTTCTCATAGAAAAGCCGGGACATCAGCGCCAGAGCCTGGTAGGTAAAGTTAGTTCCTTTTTTCGCTGATTTCGTCATTGTCTAGTTCTCCTAAATATCTTAATCGGTCTTCACTGTTGACGACGCAGCCAACAAAATGAATACTATCAGATCACTGGTGGCATTCATTTTTGAGGTGATCTTCACACTCAGGTAATAAGCATATGCCCAAAACTTGTCAAGATTATTTTTGCGCGGCTGCCGGCTGTTCCGTCACCAATAAGAGCCGGTACATGAAGAGATGACTTATTGCCGCCTGACCCTTTTTCTGCGCCAAAGGATAAAATAAAAGATCAGGTTAACGACAATGACCAGCACGCCTAGAATATACTGTATTTCAGCCGTCAGATTTTCGGTATAGATTAACGGTACCAGATAGTGTTCGATAAAACCACCGCTGTAACCGGCATCACCGGCAATCCGGCGAAAATAATTCTCCAGCGGCGTCAACGGACAAATCCATCCGCAAAGCTCCACCGCCGCCCCCCAGATAACAGCCGGTAAATGCAGGAATGCCATTCGCGGCCGGTACAGTATCAGCATTCCACCGGCAACCACAAAAAGGATGAACAGGAAATGCACGACGACAAGCACGTCGGCAAAAAACCGGTACATAAAGCCTCGAAAATGTAAACAACAATTTTTCT
>DAOUGB010000143.1:0-6065 GCA_034429595.1 Dehalococcoidales bacterium | reverse complement strand
AGCTGGTGCGCGCCGGTTTTACCGCTGCCCGCAAACAGGTAGCCAACTCGCTATCGCAGGGGCTGGGGCTGCCCAAGCCGGCGGTACAGCAATTGCTAGTCAGAGCGGGCATCGCTCCTCAAAGGCGGGCGGAGACCTTTACGCTGGAAGAGTGGGCGGAGCTATGGCGGCAGTTTACCCAGTACCGGGGGGAAATGTATTAAGACGAATTCTCCTTGTCTCCTCCTTTTACAAGGAGTGACAATACATTGAGTCATAATGGAAGATTTAACGTAAAAAAGGCAAACATCGTTCCCCTTGTCAAAGGGGAAGCCGAAGAGGATTTTAATGCTCATCATAACAGCCCCGGCTAAAATCAACCTGACGCTGGAGGTCTTGAGAAAGCGGCCGGACGGCTACCACGAAATCCGCACCGTGCTCCAGACCATCGACCTGTCTGACACGCTCTATATCGAACCGGGTGAGGGCGTTACCTACCGGGCTGATATGCCGGGGTGGTTGGGGGAAAAGAGCCTTGTCAGCAAAGCGGCAACTTTACTATATGAAGCTACCGGTGTTAAAAAGGGGGCGGCGATACGGATGGAAAAGCGGATACCGCTGATGTCCGGACTGGGCGGCGACAGCAGCGACGCCGCCGCGCTTTTAAAAGGGCTTAACGATTTCTGGGGTCTAAAGCTGCCGGAAGGAAAAATGGCGGAGCTGGCGGCCGAACTGGGATCGGACGTGGTGTTTTTCCTCAAGGGCGGTACGGCTTTAGCGGAGGGGCGGGGCGAAAGAATAACGCCGCTGCCGTCCGTCTCACAAAATTGGCTGGTGGTGGTCATGCCGGACATGCCGGTGGAGACGGGTAAAACAGGCAGGATGTATAGCAATCTAAAGCCCGCTCGTTTTACCGATGGCTCCATCACCCAGCGGCTGGTGGAGGCTTTAAATCAGGGCAAATCTTTCCGTCCCGCCAGGCTTTTTAATGTCTTTGAGACTGTGGCTTTTGCCGATTTCACGATTAACCGGCTATATGTCGAACCGCTCAAGAAAATGGGGGCATTGCATGTCCACCTGGCGGGCTCCGGCCCCGCTTTATTTGCCATGCTGCCGGATAAAGCCCGTGCGGAAGATATCTACCGCCGGTGCCGGACCCAGGGAATGAAAGCTTACCTGGCGGCAACGTTATGAAAAACTACCGGACATGGGGAAAACTGCCTTATAAAGTGGCCGTGGTGCACGGCGGGCCGGGGATGCCCGGTTCGGTGGCGCTGGTGGCCAGGGAACTGGCTAGAGATATGGGTGTCCTCGAGCCTTTGCAGACTAAAGATGCTATTGCAGGGCAGATTGAAGAGCTGGCCGGTGTTTTAAAGGAATACGCCGAGACGCCGGCGGTGCTGGCGGGGCATTCCTGGGGGGCGGTCTTAAGTCTGCTGGCGGCCGCCCGCTACCCGGAACTCATCCGGAAGCTGGTACTCATCGGCACACCAGCGCTGCACATTAATGACCGCCCGGAGTATGCCCCCATATGGTTGAGCCGCCTGCCGGAAAAAGAAAGGGTGGAGTTAATTTCACTACAGGAATTCGTCTGGGACGGTAAAGACGAGGACAAAAGCGAAGCGATGGGTAAGCTTTTCCGGTTGATTTACCGGGCGGACTCGTATGATTTTCAGCCGTTAAAAGATGAAACGCTGGAATACCAGGCATATATCAACATGTCCGCGGGAGGGGAATTTCACCAACTGTTAAGAAGCGGAGATTTGCTGAAGCTGGGTGAACGAATAAAATGCCCGGTTGTGGAAATCCACGGCGATTATGACCTGCGCACCGCGGAAATCGCTCAAAAAGGCCTCTCCGGCGTTAAGGATTTTAAGCTTATTTTGTTAGAGAAATGCGGTCATTACCCCTGGATGGAAAAGTACGCCAGGGACGAGTTTTTTAAGGTTTTGCGGGAGGAGATTAAATTATGACTTTACTTACGGTGAATAAAGATACCTGCACCCAATGCGGCCTATGCGCCACTGTCTGCGCTACCAAAATCATCCATTTTAAAGAAGGGAATTATCCGCGGCTGCTGCCGGGGACGGACGGAATTTGCCTCCGCTGCGGTCACTGCGTGGGTATTTGCCCCACGGACAGCCTAAAGCACCAGGATTTACCCGCGGAACAGAGCGCGGTTATTGAAAAATCGCTGGAGATAAACTTTAAACAGTGCGCCCAGCTTATCAAGAGCCGGCGCTCAATACGCGAATTCCAGAATAGGGCGGTTTCCAAAGAAAAAATCGAGCGCATTATCGATGTCGCCCGCTACGCTCCCAGCGGCCATAACGCGGAGGAAGTGCGCTGGCTGGTGATTAACGACCGTGCTTATATCCGCAGGCTGGCGGGCATCGGCGCGGACTGGCTGCGCTTTATGATAAAAAGTAATCCCGCCATGGCGGCGATGTTCGAGGGGACGCTGAAGCAGCTGGAGGCCGGCCAGGATGTCTTCCTGCGGGACGCGCCGGCTATCGTCACGGCTTACGCCGAAAAGAACAGCCCGATGGCTGCCACGGACTGCGCTATCGCTCTGGGGTACTTCGACCTCGCGGCCGGGAGCGCCGGGCTGGGATGCTGCTGGGCGGGGTTCTTTTATATGTCCGCCGGTACCTACCCGGATATGATGAAAGCCATCGGGCTGCCGGAAGGGTTTGCGCCTTATGGGGCATTAATGGTAGGCTATCCTCAATACAGGTATCAGCGGGTGCCGGCACGCAAGCCTGCCCGCATTATTTACCGGCCGTAATATATGGCTAATAATACAGGGGGATTTTATTATGGCGTATCAGACTGAAAATAATATCAAGGCAGCTTTCGAAGGGGAAAGCGCCGCCGCCCGGCGCTACACGCTCTTTGCGGAAAAAGCGGATAAGGAAGGCAATACCCAGGCCGCCCGGCTTTTCCGCGCCGCCGCGGAAGCGGAGACGATTCACGCCCGCAACCACATTAGCGCTATCGACGGCATCGGGACGACCAAGGATAACCTGCTGGCCGCCAGCATGGGCGAGCGCATGGAATTTACCGAGATGTACCCCGGCTTTATCGCCAAGGCGCGGGAAGAAAAGAACGATAGAGCGGAACGCACCTTTGACTGGGCGAACAAGGTGGAAAAGATACACCACGGCCTTTACGAGAAAGCCTATGTGGCTATAAAGGAAGGCAAAGAGCTGCCGGAAACCGTTTATTACGTTTGCCCCGTCTGCGGCAACACCGTGGAAGGCTCCGCCCCGGATAAATGCCCCATCTGCGGCGCCCCGGGCAAGTCTTTTAAGAAGTTTGAATAATATAACCTGTCATTGCGGGTATGTTATCTTGAGGGAAGGGTCCGTTCCTCCGTCATTCCCGACCCCGTATCAAGTCCCGATTCATACCTTCATACGGGGCAGGCTATAATCGGGAATCCATTTATTGGAGAAATGATGATGGAGAGACGGATTCTTCAATCGCTGCGCTCTTGCAGCATGATGATATCATTTAGAGATTGCCGCTTTTTAGCGGGATTTATGGGGACTGCCTCTTTTTAATCCAGGCCTCCTCCTCCTGTTTGCTGTCTATCATGCCGTCCAGCCGCGCCTCGCGGAGCTTTTGCAGGACTTCTTTAATCTTCGGGCCACGGGGGACGCCCAACTTGCGGATGTCATCGCCGGTCAGCGCCGGGTGCACGTGTTTCAAAACGTTCAGGTATAGCTCGATGTGTTCTCTCACTATTGCCGAATCAGCTGCTATAATATTGGCTTCATAAGCTATGGTGGAAAAGCCGTGCAGTATAGCGTAAATAACGCTCGGCGCCTGCCCCGGTAAAGAGAGTTCCTTGATTCTGTCTTTAACAGCCAGTGTATCTTTGATGACCTCCGCCCAAGCTTTAGGGAGGCGCAGGTAAGCGATTAGTTTATGGGCATCGGCGGGTATCAGCCGGTAGCATAATAGCGCCATGTAAAGGAGGGGATTAGTCTTATCCGCATCGGCTGCCTCACGTATTTCTTTAAACATCTCTGTTAGCCATTTGTCCGCTTTGAGATAGGGGCTAAGTTTTTCCAGCACGCCCAGTTCACCGGCGCGGCAGAGGGCTTTCTCCGGCGCCTCTTCCTGCAAAACGAGTTCCAGTTCATGGCGGAGGCGGTCGCCGCTGACCGTTTTGAGCATCACGAGGTCGCGTTCCAGTAACAGCAGGGTCATCGGCTCGATGTTGAAGTCCAGCCGCTGTTCGTAGCGTATCGCCCGCCAGATGCGGGTGGCATCGTCCGTAAAGCTTTTTTCGTGGAGCACGCGAACGACTTTTTTATCCAGGTCCAGCCTCCCCCCGAAGGGGTCGATAAGCTCGCCGTAGTGTTGGGGATTAAGCTCGACGGCCATGGCATTGATGGTAAAATCCCGCCGGGCAAGGTCATCCTGAATTGTGCCGGGCCTGACTCCGGGCAAGGCGCCGGGCCGGGCGTATGTTTCGGCGCGCGCCATAACGATGTCTACGCTGCGGCCGGCCCACTTGAGCGTGGCGGTACGGAAGCGCGGATGGGTGGTGAGTTTGGCCTGGAGGTTTAAGGCGATTTCCCCGGCCAGCTTGATGGCATCCCCTTCCACCACCATATCGAGGTCGGTGTTAAGGCGTTCCAGCAGGATATCACGCACTACGCCGCCCACCAGGTACAAACGCTGCTGGTGTCTTGCCGCGGCGGCGCCGCATTGCTTGATCAAGGTAATGACCTCGCCGGGTAGCTGCTCCTCGATGCTCCGGGCCAGGTTGATATTTCCCCGCGCGCTCATCTTATTGTGTAGTATAACACAGGCGGTATCAATAATTGTCATTTACCTGGTGAACTGCTTATAATAAACCAATATGAAAGTTGTCTCTATCGTTGGCATGACGGGGTCGGGCAAATCGGAGGTGGCGCGGATTTTCAGCGCTAAAGGTTTTACCGCCGTCCGCTTCGGCGATATTACGGATGAAGCCGTGAAAAAACTCGGGCTGCCTTTGACGGAAGAAAACGAGCGCCCCGTGCGGGAGGGGCTGCGTAAAGAGCACGGCATGGCCGCCTACGCCAAATTGAGCATCCCCCGCATCGATGCCGCCCTGCAAACCGCTAACGTGGTAGTGGACGGGCTTTATTCCTGGGAGGAGTATCTTATCCTCAAGGAACGTTACGAAGATAAATTCTACGTGCTGGCCGTCTGGTCGTCACCGGCGGACCGCTACAAAAGGCTGGGCAACCGCAAGATACGCCCCCTCACGCCGGAACAGGCCAGGAGCCGCGACCGTGCGGAAATCGAGAATATGAACAAGGGCGGCCCCATCTGCATGGCGGACTTCACCGTCCTGAACGACGCGGACATGGGCGCTTTGAGGAAGCGCGTGGAACAAATCATCGCGAGGTTAAGATGACATTACCTAAAAGACCGGATATCGATGAGTATTTTCTGAAAATAGCGGCGGTGGTGGGGGAACGCTCTACCTGCCGGCGGCACCACATGGGCGCTATCGCCGTAAGAGATAAGCATATCCTCACCACAGGCTATAACGGGGCGCCGGCGGGGGCTAAAGACTGCCTGGAACTGGGCTGCCTGCGCGACCAGAACGGCATCGCCTCCGGGACGCGCGTAGAGATTTGCCGCGCCATCCACGCGGAGCAGAATGTCATTATCCAGGCGGGGCTCCACGGCGTCAGCCTGGAGGGGGCAACGGTCTATTGCACGCACACGCCCTGCGTGCTCTGCGCCAAGATGCTGGTGAACGCCAGGATATCCCGTTTTGTGAGCTTTGGGAAATACGCCGATGATGAGTTCGTGAAGCTTTTTAAAGAGGCGGGTATTACGGTGGACATCAAGCCCCGCCCGTCTAACACGATTAGCTTTTTAGACTAGTTGACATGTCATTCTGACGAAGGTCAGAATCCATTTACCGAAGTGAAATCATATTACGTCTATATATTAGCCAGTAAGCGTCATGGAACATTGTATATAGGCGTGACAAATGACCTTATTAGAAGAGTGTATGAGCATAAAAATAACTTTGTCGAAGGATTTACCAAGAAATATAATGTGCACACGCT
>DAOUGB010000142.1:0-3977 GCA_034429595.1 Dehalococcoidales bacterium | reverse complement strand
AAGACTTCTTTGACGTTATCAAAGAGCTGGGTAATCTAAACCTCTAGCGTTATCCCCACCGGGCAATGGTCGGAGCCCGTCACCTCCGGCAGGATAAAAGCGTCTTTGACGTTAGGCAGCAGGTTTTCACTCACAAAAAAGTAATCGATTCTCCAGCCCACGTTTCTGGCCCTGGCCCCGGTTTTCATGTCCCAGTACGAGTATTGGTTCGGCTCTTTATTGAATTGCCGGAAGGTATCCGCGTAGCCGTGGGAGACCAGTTTATCCATCCAGGCGCGCTCTTCCGGCAGAAAACCGGTGTTTTTAACGTTTTCCTTCGGGCGCGCCAGGTCTATCTCTTTATGGGCGGTGTTCACATCCCCGCAAATGACCAGCTTTTTACCGCCATCTTTCAATCCGTCCGCATACTTGAGAAAAACGTCATAAAAATCCATTTTGTACGGCACCCGCTTGTTGCCCGCCCCGCCGTTGGGGAAATAGATATTCATCAGGATAAACGCCTCGTACTCGGCGATGATAACCCTTCCCTCGATGTCTAAATCTCCCCCGCCGAAGTCGTATTTCACGTCCTGCGGCTTCTCGCGGGTATACACCGCCACGCCGGCATAGCCTTTTTTCTCCGGATAGTTCCAGTAAACATGATACCCCTTCGGCTCTGTGAGGTCGTCGTCCAACTGGCCGGGGTTGGCTTTCGTCTCCTGGATACAAAGGATATCCGGCGTCTCCCGGTAGAACCAGTCCAGAAATCCCTTGTTTTTAATCGCGCGGATGCCGTTAACGTTCCATGAAAGCAGTCTTAGTTCTTTCATTTTCATCGCTCCGGTTTGAATATAACAGGCATATTTATTATACTTTTAATAGGGTAGTTATTACCACAGCCAACATCCTCCATCACTTAATGCATAAATCTTGCCTTGAAACTCTTGTACTGGAAGGTGACATCTTGGAAAAAGTCTTTACCAATCTTACCAACGGCGGGCCGGTATTTGTCTATGTTAAGGACGGTAAAATCGTCCGCATCCGGCCGCTGGTATTAAATGAAAATGATGCTCCGTCATGGACCATCGAGGCCGGCGGAGAAACATTTAAACCGCTGCGTAAAGCCTGTGTCGCTCCTTACACGGCAGTAGAAAAAGCCCGGATATACTCTGATATCCGCCTGAAATATCCGCTCATCCGTGAAGATTTCAATCCCGATGGCAAGCGCAACGCGCAGAACCGCGGCAAATCCGGCTACAAGCGTATCAACTGGGATACGGCGCTGGACATCGTCGCCGGTGAAATGCAAAGAATCCGCGCCGCCTACGGGCCGGAGGCAGTCATGTCCCGCGCGTCCTCCCACCATAACTGGGGTAACGTAGGCTACCGCATGGGAACCTGGTCGCGCTTTTTTAACCTCATCGGCTTTACGGATATTCTTGATAACCCGGATAGCTGGGAAGGCTGGCACTGGGGCGCGCCGCATACCTACGGCTTTTATTGGCGTCTCGGCATGCCGGAGCAATACGATTTACTGGAAGACGCTTTAAAGCATACCGACTTGATAGTGCACTGGGGCAACGACCCCGATTCCACCCGCGGCATCTACGGCGGGCAGGAATCCGTGCTCTGGCGCTACTGGCTGAAGAAACTCGGGAAAAAGCAGATATTCATCGACCCCTTCTGCAACTATACGGCTACTATCCTGGGCGATAAATGGATCGCGCCCCGCCCCGGCACCGATGCCGCCATGGCGGAGGCTATCGCCCATGTCTGGCTGACCGAAGGCACTTACGATAAGCAATACCTGGCATCGCACTCGCTGGGCTTTGAAGAATTCAAGGCGCGCATCCTTAATGAAAATCACTCGCCGGCATGGGCCGCCGCTGTCTGTGATGTCCCGGAACATGTCATCAAAGGGCTGGCCAGGGAATGGGCGTCCAGCCGCACGATGCTGGCGGGCGGTTCCCGCGGCGGCGAGTCCGGCGCCTGCCGCCAGGCTTACGGCACGGAATGGCCGCGCCTGATGATACTCCTGCAGGCGATGCAGGGGTTGGGCAAACCGGGCGTTAATATCTGGGGAACGACCATGGGCACGCCGTATAACGGCGATTTTGAATTCCCCGGCTACGCCACTTACGGGCCGTCTTTCCTCAATAAATTCGCTAAAAAACAGGCGGTCAACCCCGTCAAACAGCGCATTTACCGCCTCCTCTTGCCGGAAGCCGTCCTGAATCCCCCGATTAAATGGATGGGAGAAACCTTCTGCGGCCAGTCCATCGAGCAGCAGTTCGTTCCCTTTACCTATCCCGCCCCCGGCTATAACGAGGTGAGGATGTTCTACCGCTACGGCGGCTCGTATATCGGCACGATGACGGAGACCAACCGCTACGTGCGCATGTACCAGAGCCCCAAGCTGGAATTCGTGGTGAACCAGGACTGCTGGTGGTGCAACGAGACGGGCCTGGCGGATATTATTTTACCGGCCTGCACCAACTTCGAGCGCCCGGATATCGGCGAGTGGGCGAATACCGGCGGCTATACCCACCACGGATCCAACGCCTGCAACCACCGGGTCGTTGTCTATCAGCATAAATGCATCGAGCCGCTTTACGAGTCGAAGTCCGATTACCGGATATTCACCGAGCTGGCTGATAAGCTGGGTATTAGAGAAGATTTTACGGATGGCAATACGGAGGAAGACTGGATAGAAAAGGTCTTTAATGTTTCTGACCTCCCCAAATATATTACTTATGAAGAATTCAAGCAAAAAGGCTACTTCATTGTCCCGATGCCGGATAAATATAAAGCAACGCCCGGCCTGCGCTGGTTCTATGAGGGCCGTGATTGTGATACGCCGGACCACTTTAACCCCAAACGCCACACCCCCAAAGCTAAAGAGCTCGGCACTTACAGCGGAAAAATAGAATTTGCGTCCGAGAGTTTAAAACAGCACCTGCCGGATGATGATGAACGCCCGGTAATACCGCAGTACATCCCCAGCTGGGAAGGCTATAATTCTGACCTCGCGCGGAAATATCCGCTGCAATTAATCACGCCCCATCCCCGGTATTCGTTCCACACGCACCACGATGTAAATGCTGCGTGGTTAGGGGAGATAAAAGGGCACAGGGTGCTCAAGGACGGCATCAGCTGGCGCCCCGTGCGTTTAAACCCGTCCGATGCTTCTGCCCGGGGCATCGAAGACGGGGATATCGTCAAGCTGTATAATGACCGCGGAGCGGTGCTCTGTATCGCCGATGTAACGGAGAGGATGCGTCCGGGGGTGGCTCATGCTTACTACGGCTCCGGCAAGTACGACCCCATCGAGCCGGGCAACCCGGACAGCCCGGATAGAGGCGGGTGTGTCTCTATCTTGACGCCTTCGCGGATGCTTTCCCAGAACGCCCCCGGCATGGCGCCTAACTCCTGCCTGATTGAAATAGAAAAGTGGGAAGGATAAAATCTCCCCTGGCCCCTCTTTTTCAAAGAGGGGCAAATTGAAATAATCAGAGAGATTTAAAATCAATGGAGGCGGAACCAATGAAAACCATCATGGAAACCATCAAGGCCAGGAAAAGTATCCGCGCTTATCAGGAAAGGGCGCTGCCCAAAAACGTCGTCGCTTCTATCATGGAAGCCGCCCAAAATGCCCCCACCGCCCGGAATCTCCAGGAACTGGAGTACAAGGTAATCACCCGCAAGCCGTTAATGGCTGAACTCTCCCGGGGCATTGCCGCCGCCATGCAAAAGGAAGGCATGCCCACTAAGGGGCCGCCCGGCGCTAAACCCAACTTTTTCTACGGCGCGCCGCTCCTGATTATCGTCACCGCTCCTAAAGACAATATGTGGGCGGCGGTAGATGCCGGGCTCGCGGCGCAGAACATTATGCTTTATGCCGCTTCGCTTGAACTGGGGTCGTGTTTCATCGGGATGGCGCGTCTTATTGAAAAAGACCCGGAACTGATGAAGATGATTCACATTGCGGATAACATGAC
>DAOUGB010000141.1:0-12495 GCA_034429595.1 Dehalococcoidales bacterium | reverse complement strand
GCGGGCAGGTCTACCGCATCATCCGCAAGCGTACCCGCCCCAAGAAGCGGGGTTCGGCGGGGCAATCGGCGCTGGAGTTCCAGATAGGCGCCAATGATAGTTTCCGCCCGGTCACCGGCAATACCATCGCCCAGACGCAGGAAAAGATTATCGAAGTCCTGCACATGGACTATGACACCTTCATCAACAGCGCCTACTTACGCCAGGGCCACGCCGACGAGTTCACCCGCCAGGCACCCGCCAGGCGCAAGGAAGTGCTGGGCAGCATCCTCGGGCTGGATATATATGACGGGCTGGAAGACAAAGCCAAAGAGCTGGCCAAAGCGCATGAAGCGGATAATGCGCTGCTGGGAAACACCGTCAATGACATCGCCGGCGAGATGGCGCACAAAGAAGAACATACCGCCGCACTGGAAAAAGCCGAAACAGCCCTGAAAAGCATCGAAAAAGATACCCAGGAAAAAGAAGCGGCCCTCAATGTGCTCCGGCAGAAAAAAGAGCTGATGGAGCGCACCAGAACGCAGCTTACCGAGATAGAGACAAGCATTAACGGCAAAATCCGGGACTTGCAACGCTGGGAGGAGCAGGCCGCCCAGCATTTGGCCAATATCAAAAAATACGAAGTGATAATGGAGCGGGGGGCGGAAATCAAAGACGGCTACGACCGATTTACCGGGGTCAAAAAACTGACGGACGACCTGGACCGTAAAGCCATGCAAGCGCGGGCGCTGGAAAAGCAGCAGGAACAACTGGAGCGCAAAATAGACCAGTTCAAAAACGAGCTGCTAAAAAACCATGCCGTCATTCTAAACAACATCCAGGAACTGGAAAAGAAAACGCAGTCCCTTCCTGACCTTAAGAGCCAGTTGAGCCAGGCGCAGGCCAAAACACTCAAGCTGGCGGAAGCCGAAGGGACTCTAACGAAAAAAGAACAGGCAGCCCTTGGTTTACAATCGGTAATAAACCGGCTGGAAGTGGAAACCGCGCGACTGGAAAAGGAAATCGGGGAGGCGGCGGAAAAGCTTAACCTGATTGCCAGCCACCTGACTTCTCATACGGAAGCCAAGTGCCCTTTATGCGAGCAGGACTTAACAAGAGAAGCCCTGGAGCTTATCCAGAACAAATACACCGGAGAAAAGCAGGAAAAGTCAGCTTTATTAGCCACCAGCCGGGAAGGCCTCACTCAAAAGCGGGCGGAATATGCGGCGGCGCAAAAGGAAAAGAGCGGGCTGGAAACAACGCTGCACCAGGAAAAAATGAAAGCCCGCAGCCAGGAAGAGGTCATTAAAAATAAAATTAAAGAAATAGAAGACGGGAACTTGAGATTGGCGGACCTGAAAAGGGAGGCGGGGGAAATCGAGGAGAGACTGGCAGCCAGCGCTTTCGCCACGGCGGAACAGCAGGCGCTGGCCGCCATCGAAAAAGAGCTGGGCAGCCTGGACTATGATGCCAACCGTCATGAACAGGCGCGCCAGCAGTTAAAGCAACTCGAACCGTACGAGCGGGATAAAAACAGCCTCGATGAAGCTACGCGTCTCATGGAGCAGGAAAAAAGCCTGGCCGCCAAAGCACAGGAAGCCGCCCAGGGATTACGGGAAGGCCTGACCAGCGACAGGGTAAAAAAAGACGCTTTAGCCGGCGAACTCACCGGCCTGCCGCAGGTACAGGAAGAACTGGCCGAGGCCGAGGCTAAATATAAAGACGCCAGTCTACAACGTTCGCAGGCGCAGGAGACGGTCGGCAGCGTACGGGCGCAGCTCAAGCGGCTGGACGAGCTTGAAGTCAAGAAAAAAGAGTATGAAGACCGCATCGCGCAAGCCGCCAGGGAAGAAAGCATCTACCGCGACCTGGCGAAAGCCTTCGGGAAATCGGGGATACAGGCATTGATTATCGAGACAGCACTGCCGGAAATAGCGGAGGAGGCCAACCGGCTGCTGGCCCGCCTGACCGATTCCAGGATGACGGTGAAATTCGAATCACAAAAAACCACCAAGAAAGATACCGTGAAGGAAACGCTGGATATCACTATCGCCGACGAACTGGGCACCCGGAACTATGAAATGTTCAGCGGCGGCGAGGCCTTCCGCATCAACTTCGCGGTACGCATCGCTTTATCACGCCTGCTGGCCCGGCGCGCCGGGGCGCCCCTGCCTACGCTGATCATCGATGAAGGGTTCGGGACGCAGGACGCCACCGGCATGGAAAAACTGAAAGAGGCCATCAACTCCATCCAGAACGACTTCGAGAAGATACTGGTCATCACCCACATGGAGGACCTGAAGGACGCGTTCCCCACGCGTATCGATATCGTGAAAGCGGCGGACGGGTCAACGATTACGGTGAACTGATTTTTTCGCTACGCCGGCGAGAATAAGCAGCGAAAAGCGCTAGGGATGAATCTAGTAAGATAACCTCGATTTCAACAGATAGGCTTCATCAATATCCGCGGTGGCAGAAATACTGTATTTCATGATATTAGCGGATAATATCCGGTTTGTCCTCAAATTTTTCACCGGAAAGAAAAACACATGGCGCGGCGCTACGGGTTGCGGCCCCTCGCCAATCAAGATATACACCGGAGTGGCGCTATCCAATTCCTGGTATCGATGGAACTCAAAGGGATTACACCATTCGATAGAAGGTCTGGATATACGGGGAAGATATTTGGCATCCGCATAAAACACATTGCCGCTATAACGGGCGAATAATTTAAAGTGAGGCTCTACGAAACCGCCAGGGATGCCCGGGGCATCGCTTTTCTTTAACAGCAAATCATAGTGGGCTGAAGTGAGCAGTTTTTGCCTGACAAAGATTTCAAACTGATAATGTTTAATGCATGTGTCAGGGTCGGCGGTTTTTCGAATTACTGTTTGCACTCTTTGCATCCCATTAGACGTTTTACTAAATCCAATCAATGCATGCATTTGCTATAGTATAAATCCGCCCTATATGCCGCACAATGGATAAATGGTACCGGTACATAAGTCATCTATGCAGATATGAAAAAGCGAAGGGGCATATTGGTAGAATGGGGCAAAAGCAGACGCGGAAAGAGCTTTTACCGGTGAGCGAGTATCCTGGTAAAGGTGGGGAACGAACGCCTAAGGCCGCCCTGGATATCAAAAAACGATATCTCACTGACCGGTGCCGCCGGCTGCCGGTTGGCCCTGGCAAGTATCATGTTGACCTTGACCAGAGTGGCAAGCTGCATCATGTATTCCGTTTCGTTAAAGGCAGCGATAAAAGCGCCGGGGTCTTTATCATAAGTAATCAAAACACCCATATCCCGGTTGTTGGTCTGAGAATAATCATACAGATTCAGCGACGTGATGACCATGGCTTTTTCATTATAAAAACAGTTGGCATGCAAATCCGGCAGGTCGAAAATTTCCAACCGGGATATCTGGTTCAAAGCGGCATATTCTTCCTGGCTGATGTTATCTTTACGGCAGACAAGGGTAATATCGATAGAGCGGTGCTCGCTGGCATGGTACATCTTTTGCAGCAGGAGACGGGTTATCTGCATATAGGGGGATATCAGGACGAGTTTATGTTCCGCCCGGTTAATGATATTTTCTATCTCTGAAAATGACGCTTGCGTATTGAGAAATTGCACCATCTTGATTATCCTTCATGAATATAATCTTTACTAAGTATATTCTAGGCTCGCGCCGAGGCTGATTCAATAGTACTTCCGTGCTTGAGCGAGCGTGACTTTAGCAAGGGGAAATATGGGGGTCTTTCCGCTAAAAATGTTTGCTCCGTATACCTCCTTCATTGTAAGCTAAAAGTAAGGACTGCTTATGTTTAGAAGACCGGAGATAATCCGCCCGCCGAGTGAATGGCGCAGCTACTACCTGCCGCTGACCAGCGGGTGTTCCAATAACACCTGCACATTCTGCAATTTCTGGGGCTTAAAACTGCAGGTCAGAGACACCGCAGAAGTGAAGCGGGAAATCGAAGCCCTTGCCCTCTATAAAGAGAAGGGGGTCGTCGTGCCGGGCATGCCGGAAATCGTTTACGCGCTGGGCTCGCGGTGGGACGGGCGGCAAATCTTTTTGCAGGACGGCGACGCCCTGGTCTATCCGCTACCGCAGCTCAAAGAGGCGCTGGCTTTTATCAATCAAAAGCTGCCGTACGTGGAGAGAATCGCGGCTTACGCCACGGCGCAGGATATCTTGAGGATTGACGTTGCCGACCTTGAAGAGCTGTGCCAACTCAAGCTGGGCATCCTGTACATCGGGCTGGAAAGCGGCGACGACGAAGTACTGCGGAAGATATGTAAAAACATGACTTCAGCGCAGATAGCAGCGGCGGCGCAGCGGGTGAAGGAGGCGGGGATTCTTAGCTCGATTACCGTGATACTGGGGATGGGCGGGCCGGAGGGGAGCGAAAGGCATGTCCGCTTAACAGCCAAAGCGCTGACGGAGATGGACCCCGATTTCATCGGGGCGCTGACCGTTTCCCTGATACCGGGGACGCCGCTTTATGAAGCTTTTCAGCAGGGCAGATTTAAGCTCATCACGCCCTTCGAATCGGTACAGGAGCTGCTGGGGATGCTACAGCAATCCAGCTTTACCAATTGCTTTTTCAGCTCGATGCACGCCTCCAACTACTTTTCCGTGCGGGGGAGACTGCCGGCGGACAAGGAGCGGATGATACGGGAACTGGAAGAGGTGCTCGCCCGGCGGGATACCAAAATGCTAAGGCCGGAGTATTTACGGGGATTGTAGGGAAGTAACCAGGCAACAAGCTATCCCGATTCACTCCGCTCATGCGGGATGCCGCAGTGGTAAAGAAGCGGAATCCATATTATTTGTTTATTTGTTTTTTTCAATTATTTTTGATGGTTTTTCCGAGTCCGTTAGCTTTGGGCTGAAGCTGATTCGTTTGGGTATTTGATTTATTTGTATTATGGTAACTTAGCTTCAAGGCAGGTTAATTATTATCCCGTGTTTTTATTTTTTAAGTGCTGATGAAAAACCATCCCTGACTCTGCCCCGTATCAAGTACGGGGCAGGCTCTTTACGAAGGAGGGAGGATGATTATACTACGACAAAATCCCTCTTAATCTCCCTTTTTCAAAGGGAGAGACAGGTAAGGGGGGAATGACGGGGGGGTAAGACAGGGCGAGCGGGTTGCGTTACGCTTCACAAGGACTACTTTTACTATGCTATACTGATACAAAATATCAGCATAGTTTTTCATAACTAATTAGGATGGTATAAGAAATGGTTAGCAATACGGAATTAGAATCTTGTTTACAGGAGCTAGCTAAATCAGCATTAAACCTCTACTATACATCTTTAACACCCGAAAAGCTTAAGCAATATGATGAACATGTCAGAGCTTTTCAACTGATGGCTTTAGACTCAAACGTAAAAGAAAATCCTATGTTTGCTGAATGTATTGATTTGATGGAGAAGGATGAGCATATCAAAGCATTGAATGGTAAATTAGTTGGTACGTACAATAGCTCAAGTATTATTCAAGACAATACATTTACAATCCTTAGTTTTCTTAGGCAACTTTATATCAATAATCCAATTTACAACAAAGACGTTTTTGACCAAGCTTACTTATCATTCGAGGAATTGTTTTCCTGCGATTTTCTACGATTTAAAGACACTTCACGTCTTAATAATTTTAATTACGTTTCCTCTTTAATAGAATTAGGACACGGGATTAATATAAAGAAAAATCCTATAACACGTGTTATATACACAAAATCAGAAAGAATGGAAAGCTGGACATATGCTAAACCGTATATTTCCGATTTTATTATAGAAAGGCTATACAAAAGGGAAAAACTAATAAAGGATACCAAAGGTGATTTTAAACCGGAAAAGGATGATAGCGAACAAGGATTCCCCAAGACAATAGAACTATTTGACTTGGTTATTTCTGCAATAAGAATCTTAAGGCCATCGGCTGTGTGTAGAGATTCCACAATATCATCGGAAATGCTTACATTCCATCCTATGCCAAACACCAGTAGCACAAGACCATTATCTGAAACTATTGTCCAAGGAGAAATATGTAAAATCGAGGAAAAAGATGTTCCTGAACTTAAGAATATTTTTACCTTTCTTGTAACAGAGAATGACGGCCGATTCAAAGTCGCGCAAAGGCGTCTTTCTCTTGGTATGGAGAGAATTAGCTTAGAAGACCGACTTATTGACTACATGATTGGACTGGAAACATTATATTTGCCAGATGGAAATGCTGAGTTGACGTTCAGATTATCCTTAAGAATAGCTTTTTTACTGTATGCCGATCCTAATGAAAGAAAAGAGGCATTTAAATATATAAAAGATATGTATAATACTAGAAGTACAATAGTTCACGGTAAGAAATACAATTTGACGAAGGATGAAATAAGTAAACTAGAGGAGCTATTACGCAAATCATTAAAACTCTGGATTAATGATAATACAAATTTCTCGGAAGACAAATTGAGCAGTATTTTTTTTACAACTGAAACAGGCTAATATATTGGATGGCTTTCCCGTGTTCATTAGCAAGTCTCCCCCCTACCCCAGCACCTTCTTCAGGTACTCTCCCGTGGCGGATTTTTTTACTTTGGACACCTGTTCCGGGGTGCCTTCCGCGACGATATAGCCGCCTTTATCGCCGGCGCCGGGGCCTAAATCGATTATCCAGTCCGAGTTTTTCATGACATCCAGGTGGTGCTCGATGACGACGACGGTGTTGCCGGCGTCCACGAGGCGCTGTAAAACCCGCAAGAGCGCCGCGACATCCTCGAAGGAGAGGCCGGTGGTGGGCTCGTCCAGGATATAGAGCGTAGAGCCGGTGGAGCGGCGGGATAGCTCCGTGGCGAGCTTTACCCTTTGCGCCTCCCCGCCGGAGAGCGTGGGGGCGGGCTGGCCGAGGTGGATATAGCTTAAGCCGACCTCGTTTAGGGTGGCCAGCTTGCTTTTCAGTCGGGGGATATTTTCAAAGTATTCCAGCGCCTGGGCGACGGTCATATCCAGCACCTCGGCGATGTTCTTGCCTTTAAACTTAATCTCTAAAGCTTCCGTGTTATAGCGCTTGCCCTTGCAGACCTCGCAGGGGACGGTGACATCCGGCAGGAACTGCATTTCTATCTGGATGAACCCCTCGCCGCCGCAGGCCTCACAGCGGCCGCCTTTGACGTTAAAGGAAAAGCGCCCGGGGCCGTAGCCGCGCAGGCGGGCTTCCGGGACGGTGGCGAAAAGCTCGCGGACGGGGGTGAAAGCGCCGGTATAGGTGGCGGGGTTGGAGCGGGGCGTGCGGCCAATAGGCGACTGGTCAATATCGATGACCTTATCGATATGCTCGATGCCGATGATGTCATCGTGCTCGCCGGGGCGTTCCTTAGCGCGGTAGAAGACCTGCGCCAGTTTTTTGTACAAAATATCGGAGACCAGCGTGCTTTTGCCGCTGCCGGAAACGCCGGTAATGCAGACGAACTTGCCCAGCGGAATCTTAACATCGATATTCTTAAGATTATTCTGGCGCGCGCCTTTAATTACCAGTTCCCGGCGGTTGCCGGGGCGGCGTTTTTCCGGGAGGGGGATGGTCTTGACGCCGGAAAGATACTGGCCGGTCAGCGACTTTTTATTCTTTAGAATATCGTCGAGGGTGCCGGCGGCGACCACATGGCCGCCATGCTCGCCGGCGCCGGGGCCCATATCGATAATATGGTCGGCGGCGCGCATCATCGCCTCGTCATGCTCCACCACAATCATGGTGTTGCCCAGGTCGCGCAGGCGCTGCATCGTGCGGATAAGGCGGTAATCGTCGGCGGGGTGGAGTCCCACGGTCGGCTCATCGCAAACGTAAAGCACGCCCATCAGGCCGCTGCCGATCTGGGTGGCGAGGCGAATGCGCTGCGATTCCCCGCCGCTCAAGGTCATCGAAGCGCGGTCGACGGAGAGGTATTCCAGCCCCACGTCCTTGAGAAAGCCCAGGCGCGTCCTGATTTCTTTAAGAATCTGCTGGGCAATCATGTTCTCACGCTCGGTGAGGACTTTTTTCTCGATTTCATTCACCCATTCCAGCGACTGCATGACCGGCATGCCGCAAATATCCATGATGTTTTTCTTGCCGATTAAAACAGCCAGCGCTTCCGGTTTAAGGCGTTTGCCCTGGCAGGCCTCGCAGGGCTGGTAAACCATATAGCGTTCATAATTTTCACGCGAGCCTTCAGACTGCGTATCACGGTGAGCGCGTTCTAAAGCATTTACAACACCTTCAAAACCTTCCGAGCGGCGGACAATGCGCCCGAAGCGTTTGTAAGTGCGCACCGGGCCGCCTTCGCCGTAAAGCAGGACGTTTATCTGTTCCGGCGTAAAATTTTTAACGGGTTCATCCAGGGAAAAGTCATAGTTCCTCGCCAGCTGCCGGACACGCCAGAGATACCAGGTATGCGTAGCCCAGGGAACAATAGCGCCCTGGTGAATAGAGAGTTCTTTGTTTAAAACGAGGTCCGGGTCAATTACATGCTTGAAACCGATTCCGGTACATTCAGGGCAGGCGCCGTAAGGGGTATTAAAACTGAAAGTGCGCGGGGCGATTTCCCCCAGGCTGATGCCGCAGTTAACGCAGGCGAATTTCTCCGAGAAAAGCATCTCCTCGCCGTCAATGATGGAGACCAGCACCACACCGTTGCCGGTCTTTAAAGCGGTTTCCACCGAGTCCGCGATACGGTTGCGGCTGCCGCTGCTATCCCCGATAACCAGACGGTCGACGACGACCTCGATGGTATGTTTCTTATATTTATCCAGCTGCTTTATCTGTTCCGAGAGGTCATAGATTGTGCCGTCAACGCGGACGCGGGCATAGCCCTGCTTGCGCAGGTCGTCGAATACGGACTGGTACTCGCCCTTGCGGTCGCGCACGATGGGGGCCAGAATCATAATGCGGCTTTTTTCCGGCAGCTGCTGGACGGCATCGACAATTTGCTGGACGGACTGCATGGTGATTTCCCGTCCGCACTGCGGGCAATGCGGGTGCCCTACCCTAGCGAAAAGCAGGCGGAGATAATCGTAGATTTCCGTGACGGTGCCGACGGTGGAGCGGGGATTTTTGGAGGGGCCTTTCTGGTCGATGGATACCGCCGGGCTTAGCCCTTCGATATAGTCAATATCCGGCTTTTCCATCCGGCCTAAAAACTGGCGGGCGTAAGCGGAAAGCGACTCCACGTAGCGGCGCTGGCCCTCGGCATAGATGGTATCAAAAGCTAAAGAGCTTTTCCCGGAGCCGGAAACGCCGGTAATGACCACCAGCTTGTTGCGGGGGATAGAGACATCGATGTTCTTTAGATTATGTTCGCGGGCACCTTTGATAACGATGAAATCAGACGGCATGATAAAAACCTCTAACCATACATTTTACCACCAAATAAATTGAAACACAAGTTCTAATTTAGGGAGGATGGTTGAAGGAACAGGAAGGAATAACCACCCCTTCCCCCAGTTTATTTCACCCTCGACTAATCTCTACCGTCAAGGGAGCCTTGCAGCAAAAGTCATGCTGAAGAGCGAAGCGATGAAGAATCCGTACCTGAAAAGGCGGTTACGGATTTTCCCCCCGATTTGCATCGGGGAAAAATGACCATAAAATAATACTCTTGATACAACACCCGTCAAGGGAGAGGAAGGCGTTATCGATATTTTCATACCCTTTCATTGGCGGTTAAAGCCGGCAACCGAATGCAACCGGAACCTTTTTACGCCAATTGCGACAAATGTCCTAACTATTAGGGGCAACAATCGTTAAATAATTATAGAAAGACTTATAAAAAGGTGAAGCAGATGAAAAAGTTTAGATTTTTTGAAGCCATCGGTCTGATAGTAATTTTAGCATTAACGGCACTGGCGGGTATTTCCTGCGCCAAAGCCGCCACGGGGACGCTGGAAGGCGTGACGTGGGTATTGAAATCTTACGGCGACCCCGGTAATTTGACGACGGCCGTGGCCGATAAAGAAACGACCCTGACATTCAATAAAGAGAAAAAAGAGGTCAGCGGGAGCGGCGGGGTCAATGGTTACGGCGGCAACTATGAAGTTAACGGCAACAAGCTGACGGTAACCGGGATAATCCATACTATGATGGCCGCCGAGGGGCCCATCATGGGGCAGGAAAACGCGTTCTTCAGGATACTGGAATCCGCGCAGAGCTATAAAATCGACGGGAATCAGCTAACGATAACCGGCACCGAGGGCACGCTGGTATTTTCCGAGAAATAGCCGCTATACAGCCGTTAAAATCACCACCGGGGGAGGGTAAAAGCTCCTCCGGTTTTTTTTACACCGATTACTTATCCCGCGTTTCAGGCGATATGAGAGTAACTTCCGTTGTACGTATTAAAGCTAACTGCTATACTGGATATAATTATGTTCCAGAACTTAATTTCAGGAGAACGTGTGATGAGTGCAGGAAGTCATACCCAGCGCGCCAGAGTAGTGGTCACCGGACTGGGAGCCGTCAGCCCGGTAGGCAACACCGCGGAGGAAATGTGGGCGGCGCTTACGGCGGGGAAATCAGGGGTGGGGTATATTTCCTGCTTCGATACCCATGATTTCGACGTCAAGATAGCCGCCGAGGTCAAAGGGTTCGACGCCACCCGGTACGTAACGCGGAAACAGGTGCTGCGCATGGACCGGTTCACCCAGTTCGCGGTGGCGGCCAGCCTGCAGGCCGTCCAGAGCGCCGGACTGACTATCGATGAAAGTAACGCGGAGGACAGCGGGGTAATCATCGGCAACTGCGTGGGCGGGCTGCTCTCCGTCTGCGACGAGTTGAAAACAATGGCCGAGAAAGGCCCCGACCGGGTAAGCCCCATCCTCGGCCCGACGATGATACCGGACGCTTCTTCCGTCCAGGTATCCCTGGTGCTGGGCACCAAAGGCATCAACTACGCGCCGTCATCCGCCTGCTCCAGCAGCGCGGACGCGATAGGCCAGGCATATGAGGCAATCGTTGCCGGCAACGCCCGCATCATGATTGCCGGGGGAACCGAGGCCCCGATTATCCCTATTGTCATCGCTTCTTTTACCAACATCCGGGCGTTATCCATGAGAAACCACAATCCAACGGAAGCCTGCCGGCCATTCGACGGGGAAAGGGACGGCTTTGTGATGGGAGAAGGGGCAGGGATGATGGTGCTGGAAGAAGCATCTTACGCGGAGCAACGCGGCGCGCCCATCCTGGCGGAACTGGTAGGCTACGCCAACACCAGCGACGCTTTCCACCTCACCCAGCCGGCGCCGGACGGCGCCAGCGCGGCCCGGGCGATGCGCACGGCGATGCAGCGAGCCAATATCCGCCCTGAAGAAGTGGACTACATCAACGCCCACGGCACGGCCACCCTGCTCAACGACCGCACGGAGACCAACGTCATCAAAAGCGTCCTGGGCGATTACGCCAAAAAAGTGCCGGTATCCGCCAGTAAGTCAATGGTGGGGCACTCGCTGGGAGGCTCCGGGGGCATCGAGGCGGTCATCACGGTACAGGCTTTGCGCGACGGCGTTCTGCCGCCGACCATCAACCTGACAACGCCCGACCCGTTATGCGACCTGGATTACATACCGAATCAAGCGCGGAAGGCGGCGGTCAAGACCGCCATCTCCAACTCGTTCGGCTTCGGGGGGCATAACTCGGTGCTGATATTTAAAAAATACGAATAGGGGTTGTGGTAAAAACCCCCTTTAATTCCCCCTTTAAGCCTTGTATCAAAAGTCATTCTGAAGAGCGAAGCGATGAAGAATCCGTACCTGAAAAGGTGGTTACGGATTTTTCCCCCGATTTGCATCGGGGGAAAAATGACCATAAAATAATACTTTTGATACCCCCCCTTTTTACGAAAGAGTGAGACAACAATATATCCCCCGATTAATGCCTGAAAACAATTAAGACACAGATAGAGATTGCCGCGAGTTTTACCTTTCCTGCCGCCGGTGCTAGAATTAATCCAGCTACCGTGAAAGAACAGGATTATTATTCCGAGCCGCCCTCCCCTGACGAACTGCGTCTGCGCTACCTCACCGTGGATGAAGCGTTGCCAAAAGTCGAGAGGTTCCTGCATGACAAGTACATGGAAGGCTTTTCACAGGTAAAGCTAATCCACGGCAAAGGCACGGGGACGCTGCGGCTTTCCGTGCGGCGGGAGCTGGCCCGGCACTCTTTAGTGAAATCTTTCCGGCCGGGGGAAAGCTATGAGGGCGGAGAGGGGGTAACCATCGTGGAGTTCAGCGATAAGTAGCCGACCTTAGTTAATAAAATCCTCCCCGGCTCTCCCTTTATGCAAGGGGGACGATTTAGCGGTTTTGGTTACGGGTAATTGAACGTTAACCCATTTTTCCGCTATAATTATTAAGTTGCACGCGGTGGGTGTAGCCCAGGGGACTAAGGCGTCAGGTTGTGGCCCTGAAGATCGAGGGTTCAAATCCCTCCACCCACCCCAACTAACCGTCCAACCACTCCCCCTACTCCACCCCAGGGATTTGT
>DAOUGB010000140.1:0-21268 GCA_034429595.1 Dehalococcoidales bacterium | reverse complement strand
AGCTTTTTACACATATCCACGGCTTCCTTGCCGTTGGCGGCTTCCCCCACGAGGTTCAGTTCCTCGGTGGTCATCAGCACCGCTCCCAGGCCGCTGCGCACTACGGCGTGTTCGTCTACCATCAGTACATTAATCAAACGTTTATTCATCTCAATTCTCCCCGGATGGATTATTCCAGATTACTTTAACTTTGGCGCCTTTGCCCGGCTGGCTCCGCACGGCTAGCGTAGCCCCGGTTTCTCTGGCGCGTTCTTTCATGATATTCAGCCCCAGGCTGTTCGGCGGTACGCCCTGGGGTGCGAACCCCTTGCCGTTATCGCTGACCTGCATCGTTACCCGCCCGGCGCGGCAGAGCAGGTCGACTTTTGCTTCATTGGCCCCGGAATGCTTGGCCACGTTGTTCAATGCTTCCTGGGCGATGCGGTAAAGCGCCACCTTGACGTCTACCGGCATCACGCAGGTGCCTTTTACCGTAACGGTCACCGGCACGCGGGAACGCCCGGTAATTGATTCCCCCAGCTGTGTCAGCAGGTAGCCTACCTCCGCCTCCACCAGCGCATCCGGGCGGAGTTCCAGCAGCAGCGTCCGCATTTCTGCCAGGGCGCCGCGGGTCAGCTGGCGTACCTCCTCCAATCTTTTCTTGCCCTCGTTTTCATTCCGTTCCCAGAGCTTCGGCAGGACTTCGGCAATCAGGCTGGCGGAAAAGAGCGTCTGGCTTACCGCGTCATGGAGATCGCGGGCCAGGCGGTTCCTCTCCTCGGACGTGGCCTGTTCGCGGGCGCGCTGGGTCGCCAACTCCTCGTTCATTCGGTGTTCCGTTTGGTCGATGCCCACGCACAATATTTCCCGCAGCTTCCCCCGGTCGTCCAGCAGCGGCTGGTTGGTCCAGACTATCCAAACCCGCTCTCCGTTGCTCTTGATATTTTCATTTTCGTTATGGCGGTAATCTTCAGGGTGGGCGATGATGTTTTCTATCATAACCTGCAGGTCATGGTTGAAAGAGTCTTTTTTAGGCACGATTGTCCCCACCACGCTCTTCCCCAGCAGTTCCGATTCTTTATAGCCGAAGAATTTCTCCCCGAAGCTGTTGATGAAAGTGATTTCGCCTTTTGTGTTCATTTCCAGGATGATGGTGTTGGCGCTTTCCACCAGATGGCGGTATTTGAGTTCGCTCTTCCTCAATTCGCTGGTGCGCTGCTCGACACGCATCTCCAGTTCTTCGCGGGCCTGGCGCAGCGCCGCCTCCGCCTGCTTGCGTTCGGTAATGTCCAGCACCTGCCCGACGGTTCTCAAGCTGCCGGAAGCCGACCTGAAAATAGTGGTGCTGATTTCCACCCGCCGCATCTGTCCGTCTGACCGGACGATGTTGAACTCGTAACGGGACGGCAGTTCCTCTCCCATTTGCCTGCGGATATATCTCTCGGCAACTATGTTCTTGCTTTCTGCGTCGAGAAAGTCCCGGAAATCTCTCCCGATTATCCGGTCGTTGGGGTACAGCAGCATCTGGCTGACCATATCGTTGGCGTAGGTGATGTGAAAAGCCTCATCGATGGTAAAAATTCCGGCGTGGGAGTTTTCCACGATGGCGCGGAACATCTGCTCCGTTTCCTGCCGCTGTGCTTCATCTTTTTTACGTTCCGTAATATCGTGAACGATGCATAAAATGACAGGTTTGCCTTCCACTTCTATCGGATTGAGGATAACTTCAGCATCGAAGAGGGAACCATCCATTTTCCGGTGCTGCCATTCGAAGAATTGGGAACGTCCGGCACGGGCTGCCAGAATTTTCCCCAGGGCTAATGCTTCGGATGCGGAACCGTCCGGCTGTATCTTTGGTGAAAGGTCGAAAGGCATTTTCCCGATGAGGTCCTCGCGCTTGGTGCCGAACATTTCTTCGGCTTCACGGTTGCACTGAATGATATGCCTCTCGCTAAGCAGGAAAATGGCGTCGTT
Organism: Dehalococcoidales bacterium; assembly: GCA_034429595.1. Lineage (GTDB taxonomy): Bacteria > Chloroflexota > Dehalococcoidia > Dehalococcoidales > RBG-16-60-22 > RBG-13-51-18. The sequence continues at coordinate 19,315 of DAOUGB010000140.1, read as the reverse complement.
TTTCACAGCGTCTCCTGATGATCGGATGTAACAGCATTATACAATATTCAACGGGAGGCTGTAATCTGAAAGGTATTTGGAAGCTGTAGCGATAAAGTAAAAGAGGGGAAGTAAAGTGGCGATTGATTTATGGATTTTGAAGGGAGACTGGATAATTCTGAAAAAAGTGGATGCTAATCTTAGTGTTTTAACGAGATAAAGAGAAGGATTGCTTTATTACGCGCTAACGCAATTTACAGACCAGTTTGAGAGAGCTTACGGTCTTTTCGTAGTTGTCTTTGGTATCGAAGCTTACACTGTCGTCGGCATGCTGGGTGTCTCTGGGGAAACAGGACGCACTGGACTTTTTTCTACCGGCGTTAGCCTTAGCTCTGGCTGCTTCAATCCAGATTTTTCTGGTGGCTACCCAGAAATAGTTATCATTTTCTTTATGTACCCAGGCAAAAACGCCCATTTCACCATGGACGGCAGAATTGAACCTGTTCAGACTATACGTGCGCGGGTTTGCCTTACTGTAATGGCAGCCGATATCCTTGGCAAGCTGTTTAATGAAAACCTCGTCCAGTTCTCCGAATTCTATTTTTTTGGTGGGCATTTTAATTGTCATCAAAAAATCCTTTCCGGTAGGCAGGGACTATGAAACGATAGGGAGGAAAAAATGGGCTGGCGTTATACCAACCCATTTTTTACCGATTGTTTTAGGGTTATCTGCTGGGTCTTACTTTACGGTAGCAGTCGCTGCAGTATACCGGCCTGTCCTGTTTAGGCTCGAACGGTACTGTAGTTTCCTTACCGCAATCAGAGCACACCGCGGGAAACATCTGGCGGGGAGCGTAGGAGCTATAGCTGCTGTTGCCATAACTATTACCCCTGCTGCCACCATTGCTGAAGCGGTCTGCTTTCCGTGCCTGACGGCATGTCGGGCAGCGCTTGGGCTCATTGTTATAGCCTCTCTGCTGGAACTGTTCCTGTTCCTCTGCGCTAAAAGTAAAAGAATTATTGCAGTCGGAACATGTAAGGGTTTTGTCCTCAAAACTCATGGAATGGCCTCCTCTCTTAATATTTAGTTAGAGCTAAGGTCATCCAACACTTGAGGTAAATCTGATTAGATTTGAAAAAGCTTGTATAAACCTGAACTGGAACTATATTTATATTATACAGGAAATACAATCGCAATGCAAATTGTCAAGTTTTTATTATACGGTTGGTAAAATAGCTCAAAGCGCTCCCCCCGGTTATTTTCTATGGGGAGCGCTTTGACGATTGATTCCTTTTCGGTCAGGTGAGGTTTTATTTCCCGCCGCGCCATTTGGTGACGCCCAGGCCGACCGGGTAGGCTATCATGAAGAATATCTGTTTCTCGATATTGCGGATAGTCATCGGCCCCACCTTGGTATCCGGCGGGATGTAAGCCCCGAAGTTCTTATTGATGATGTGCTTCTCGCCGCCAATCCAGAGTTCCACTTCCGCGCGGAGGTCGGTGATATCATCGTAGTTCATGGCATTGAAAACGATTGATGTGCCGTGAGATGCGGTGTGTTCCTTCATCATGTTAAAGCCGGCCTTGGATTTATCGCCGGGGAGCAGCCACAGCGTCTCGCACCCGAATTCACAGCCCGGCACGACCGTATCATCCACTAAAGCCATGGGTTTCACGTACTTGGGGTCGTAGGGCAGCATATAGTATCTGCGGGCCTGGCCGGGTTTGGTGCCGTAGACAAAGTACTTTTCATTCTTCATCGTGCCAAGTTTGCCGGGTTGGGGTATCTTAAAATTGGCGGGGTCTTTATCTTCCTCGCCGCCTTCGTGTTCGCGAGTATAAAAGCCGGGTCCGGAAGTCCAGTGGCAGGTAGGGATATCTACCTTTTTGTTGCCGGTGCCGCGCGTGGGCATGTGTTTCATGCCGGCTGGGATGTAAGCCACCCAGCTCTTGTCCAGCGGGATTAGTTCATCGTCCATAATCATACCCATGGAGCCGATGGTTTCCGTGTGGTCGGGGTCGGTGCCCCACCAGGAAAGGAGTTCGGGAAAATCATGCGCATGGGGGAACATCGGCTTATCGTTGGTGGGCAGTTTGCCCTGCTCCTCCCAGGTTATTTGTCCCGGATAGGTGGAGGGCCAGATATAGGTAGTCTCTCCGTAATAAGCCCCGGGGATAACTTCCCGGTCTATCCAGAGGATGTGCTCCATGCTGATACGCTTACCCGCGGCGTGTAGCTTATCGATTTCCTCTGGATTGGGGCCGGGCAGCATGTCCCTCTTCTGGAGAGTGGTGCAGATGTAATTATCGTATTTTCCCATTTCTACAATCCTTCCTGTTGTTAATTAATTTACTTCAGCCGGATTTTCTGGTAAATATATTATCCCTCATCCGTATTTTAGTCAATTACGTTCATATTGGTAATATAAAGTACTATATTATAGGTGTTATTTTGTATATAAAATAGTACTTTCAATCCTTTCTTTTTAGCCGGAAAAGTGGTATAAAAAAATTGGGTCCGATAAACATCGGATACGACTATCGTGGAAAAGGGAAACAATGGCATCATCAGCTAACTGCGCAACATTCGTGGACGAAATCTATGCTATACCCGGCGGAGAAGGTATCCGCGTATGTATGCAGTGCGGCACCTGCACTGCTTCTTGTCCCAATGCCTATTTAATGGACCACGCGCCTTCGGAGCTCATCGCTATGGCGCGGGCAGGCATGAAGGAAGAGGTCTTATCCAGTAACGCCATGTGGCTGTGCCTGTCCTGTTATTTATGCACGGTACGCTGTCCCAGAGATATCAAGATAACCAGGTTGATGCATGTCCTGGAAAGCCTGGCGGCAAAAAGCGGCAAAGGTTACAAGCGCACCACAACGCCGGTTATGTACCGCGGCTTTAACACTTTTATCTTCAACCGGGGCAGAATGTCCGAGCTCTGGCTGATGGTGAGTTATTATATGCGGACGAACCTGTTGAAAGCTATCGGGATGATTCCGCTGGCGTTAAGTTTATTGACCCATAACCGTATTTCCCTAAAGATGGGTAAAATGTCTCCGGAAGGAATCAAGCAATTGCAGGCTATCATCAACAAGGCCGAATCTTCAGGGGGTGCCCTGTGAAGCAATATTCCTATTATCCCGGGTGTGGTCTTTCCGCTGAAGGCTTCGGACGGGCGTTTGACTGGTCGACCCAGGCTGTCAATAAAGCCTTGGATATAGAGTTCAAAGAGCTGGAAGATTGGAATTGCTGTGGTACTGTACCTTACGATACTCTGCATGAACAGGCTTCTTTTAGCATTTGCGCCCGTAATCTGGCGCTGGCGGAAAAACAGGGGGGTGACGTTGTCGCACCCTGCAGTTCCTGTTATGTTTTCTTAAACCGCACCAATGTCTACCTTAAGAAATACCCCAAACTCAAGGCCGAGGTAGATGAAGCGCTCGCGGCCGGCGGCCTCGCATATCACGGGAACGTTAAAGTACGCAAAGTGCTGGATGTTTACGTTAACGATGTGGGGTTTGATGCTATTAAAGCACAGGTAAAAAAACGGCTGGAAGGGCTTAAAGTTGCCTGTTACTACGGCTGCCAGGAAGTCCGGCCGATATTCGGCCGTGACCATCCCGAATATCCCCGGTACATGGATAGACTGGTTAGCGCCTTGGGTGCTGAACCCGTAGCCTTCCCGCTGAAAAGCCGCTGCTGCGGCGGCTCTTTAATCATATCTGAAGAAGCCGCATCTCTGGATTTAATCAAAAAACTGCTGGATTCCGCTGTTAGCAATGGGGCGGAAATTATGGTGACGAGTTGCCCGCTTTGCCAGTTGAATGTTGATGCCTACCAGGCAATGGTCAACCGGAAGTATAAAACAAATTATCGCCTGCCGGTACTGTTCTTTACCCAGTTGATGGGCGTCGCTTTCGGGCTTGCGGAAAAGGACCTCGGCCTGAAAACGAGCATCGTACCGGCGGAAAAGACCCTGGCTAAATTTTTGTAAGGAATGGTTATATGGATTGCAAAATCGGTGTCTATATTTGCCACTGCGGTAGTAATATCGCCGGCATTGTAGATGTCGCTAAGGTTGCCGAGTTCGCCCGGGGACTGCCGCATGTAGCGGTGGCGCGCGATTATAAATATATGTGCTCTGACCCCGGCCAGAACCTGATAAAGGAAGATATTAAAACGCTGGGTTTGAATCGTGTCGTCGTTGCTTCCTGCTCGCCCCGCATGCATGAGCCTACTTTCCGGCGCGTGTGCCAGAGCGCTGGTCTTAACCAGTACCTTTTTGAAATGGCTAATATCCGGGAGCACTGTTCCTGGGTGCATACCGATAAAGAGAAAGCTACGGAAAAAGCCAAGGCCCTGGTCAGCGCCGCCGTCAGGCGTGTTTATCACCAGGAGCCGCTGGAGACCAAGGAAGTAGACGTTAACCCGTACACGCTGGTTATCGGCGGGGGAGTGGCCGGCATTCAGGCCGCCTTGGAGATTGCTGATTCCGGCCATAAAGTCTATCTGCTGGAAAAGGAAGCCAGTATCGGCGGCCACATGGCGATGTTCGATAAGACATTCCCCACCCTGGACTGCGCCGCCTGTATTTTGACGCCCAAAATGACTACCGTCGGGCAGCACCGCAATATTGAACTGCTGGCTTTCAGCGAGCTGGAGGAGATATCCGGCTATATCGGCAACTTCAAGGCCAAAATAAGGAAGAAGGCCAGGTATATCGATAATGCCAGATGCACCGGCTGCGGGCGCTGTGCCGAGCTTTGCCCCACCAGCCTCCCCAATGAGTTCGATTGCGGCCTGGGCAAGCGCAAGGCCATCTATATTCCCTCTCCTTACGCGGTGCCCAACAAGGCCATTATCGACGCGAAAAACTGCCGCCACCTTAAGGGGATGGCCGAAGGCAAAGACATCTGCCGCCTGTGTCAGACCGGCATTGAGAAGAAAGGCATCCCCGGCTGTGAGGCAGAGGCTATCGATTTTAATCAAAAAGACGAGATAGTGGAGATTGAAATCGGCAATATTATCGTCGCCACCGGCTTCCAGCAGTTTGACCCCACCAAGATCTACCAGCTGGGCTACGGCCGTTTGGATAATGTGTTTACCGGGCTGGAGTTTGAAAGGTTGACCAACGCTTCCGGCCCCACCAACGGCAAGGTCGTGCTCAAGGACGGCTCGGAACCTAAGAGTATCGCCATCCTGCACTGTATCGGCAGCCGCGATACCAATTATCATAAGTACTGCTCGCGTGTCTGCTGCATGTACTCGTTAAAATTCGCCCACCTGCTGCGGGAGAAGCTGCCGGAAGCCGCCGTTTATCAGTTGTACATCGATATGCGTTGCGCCGGCTCCGGCTACGAAGAGTTCTACGAACGTTTGCAGGAAGAGGGCGTCAACTTTATCCGGGGTAAAGCCGGGGAGATTACTAACATACCGGAAAGCCCGGAAGAAAAAGGCAAGCTGGTGGTAATGGTGGAAGATACGCTGGTGCGGCGCAAGCGGCGGCTGGCGGTGGATATGGTCGTGATGAGCTGCGCTCTGGAACCCCGCGCCGATACCGAGCAGTTGGCTAGAATCCTGTCATTGAGTCGCAAAGCGGACGGCTTTTTCCTGGAAAAGCACCCCAAGCTCGACCCCGTGGCGACGACTACGGACGGTATTTATGTCGTCGGTTGCTGTCAGAGTCCCAAGGACATACCGGACACGGTCGCCCAGGCATCGGCGGCCGCCGCCCGGGCGCTGGCGCTCATCAGTAAAGGCAAGGTGGAGATAGAAGCCGCCATCGCCTCGATTGATGAAGAGCACTGCGCCGGCTGTAAAATCTGCATCGATATGTGCCCTTATAAAGCCATCTCATTTGATGAAGAGAAGAAAGTCTCCCGTGTTAATGAAGCGCTCTGCAAGGGCTGCGGCACCTGCGTCGCCGCCTGTCCCAGCGGCGCCATCAAGGGTAGGCACTTTACCACCGAGGAAATCTTGGCGGAAATCGAGGGGGTGCTGGCATGACCTTCGAGCCTAAAATCGTCGGCATCCTCTGCAACTGGTGTTCCTACACCGGCGCCGACCTCGCCGGGACGTCCCGGAAGAAATACTCTCCTAATGTCAGAGTGGTGCGGGTCATGTGCTCCGGCAGAGTCGACCCCACTTTTGTCCTTAAGGCTTTTGAACAGGGGGCTGACGGAGTGCTTATCTGCGGCTGCCATCCCGGTGATTGCCATTATCAGGATGGGAACAAAAAGACCGCCCGCCGCCTCCCGTTATTAAAGAAAATGCTGGCACAGTTCGGCATTGAAGACGAACGGGTGCGCCTGGAGTGGGTATCGGCCTCGGAAGGCGACCGCTTCGCCGCCATCGTTGACGAGATGACGGAACAGGTAAGGAAACTGGGGCCTTTCAGCGGCAATGGAGGCGGTCATGGCTAAACCTAAACTCGCTATGTACTGGGCGGCTGGCTGCGGCGGTTGCGATGTGGCCGTCCTGGATACGGATGAAAAACTGCTGGATATCGCCAAGCTATTTGATATCGTGCTCTGGCCTATCGCGGCGGACTTTAAATATCAAGACGTCAGGGCTATGGCGGATAAAAGCATCGATTTATGCCTCATCAACGGCGCCATCCGCAGCACCGAACACGAGGAAATGGCCAGGCTTTTACGGGATAAATCCAAAGTGCTGGTGGCCTTCGGGGCGTGCGCCGGCCACGGCGGCATCCCCGCTCTGGCTAATTTTACTGACCGCGCCGGGATTCTGCAGAGTGTCTATGTGGATATGCCTTCCAACAGCAACGAATCAAAGACCCTGCCGCAGACCAAGACCGAAGTCGCGGAAGGCGAGCTGGAGCTGCCGGAAATATTTGATACCGTTAAAACGCTGGCGGATGTCGTGCCGGTGGAATACTTTGTCCCCGGCTGCCCCCCGCCCGTCGACCTTATATTAAAGGTGGTAGACCTTTATGCAACGGGTAAACTGCCTCCCGTCGGGGCGGTTATCGCCTCCGATAAAACATGCTGCGATGACTGCGATAGGATTAAAGAGGATAAGAAAGTAACGAAGTTTTACCGTCCCCACGAGATTATTACCGACCCCAAGAAATGCCTGCTGGAACAGGGCGTTATCTGCTGCGGCCCCGCCACCCGTGGCGGTTGCGGCATGACCTGTGTCAAGGTCAATATGCCCTGCCGCGGCTGTTTCGGGCCGCCGCCCGGCGTGGCTGACCAGGGGGCGAAGATGTTGAGCGCCATCGCCTCCATTTACCAGGGAGATAACCCGGAAGAAATTAAAAAAATGCTGGAGGAAGTGGTGGACCCGGCGGGTACTTTCTACCGGTTCGGCATGGCGGACTCCATGTTAAAGCGAAAACGCCTTCCCAAGAGTTAAGGATTTTCTATGGTTAAAATCAGTATCGACCCCATTACCAGGCTGGAAGGGCACGGCAAAATCGAGATTTTTCTCAATGATGCCGGCGAGGTGGCAAACACCTACCTCCAGATACCGGAGGTGCGCGGCTTTGAAAAGTTCTGTGAAGGCCGCCCGGTCGAGGAGTTGCCGCGTATCGTGACCCGCCTCTGCGGCGTCTGCCCGGAAGCGCACCACATCGCCTCGGTTAAAACTACGGACGCCGTTTACAAAGTAGACCCGCCCCCCGCCGCCAAAAAACTGCGGGAGCTGTTCTACTCCGCCCATTTCGTGCATTCCCATATCGCCCATTTTTACGCTCTGGCCGCCCCGGATTTCGTCCTTGGCCCGATGAGCGACCCCGCCCAGCGTAACATTCTTGGTCTGGTGGCTAAGGTCGGCCTGCAGACCGGCGGTGAGGTTATCAAACACCGTTCTTATGCCCAGAGCATCCAGGCGGCCATCGGGGGCAAAGCCACCCACCCCGTCTGCGGCATCCCCGGTGGCATGAGCAAAGCCATCACTGAAGAAGAACGCAAGGATTTTGAGGAGAAAGCCAAATCCCTGGTGGAGTTCTCCAAATTCAGCCTCAAGCTTTTCAACGACCTTGTTTTGAGCAATAAAGAATATCTTGAGCTTATCACCGGCGGTATCTATACGATGAAAAGCTATTACATGGGGCTGGTCGATGCCAACAACAAAGTTAATTTTTACGACGGCGTTTTAAGGCTGGTCGACCCCGATGGCCGGGAAGTCGCCAAAATCAGACCTGCCGAATATCTGGACTATATCGCCGAGCATACCGAACCGTGGTCGTACATGAAATTCCCCTTCCTGAAAAAAATAGGGTGGAAAGGCTTTACCGAGGGGAAGGACAGCGGCGTTTACCGCGTTAGCCCCCTCGCCCGCCTTAATGCCGCTGACGGTATGGCGACGCCGCTGGCGCAGGCAGAGTACGAGCGGATGTATTCTACCCTTGGCGGCAAGCCGGTACACGCCACGCTGGCTTTACACTGGGCGCGCCTCATCGAGCTTGTTTATGCCGCGGAACGCCTGCTGGAGCTTTGCCGGGACGAAGAAATAACCAGCCCGGATGTCCGGGTTATTCCCACCGCCGTGCCGGATGAAGGCATCGGCGTGGTGGAAGCGCCGCGCGGCGTGCTCATTCACCACTACAAGACGGATGGTAAAGGCATTGTTCAGAAAGTAAACCTCATCGTGGCCACCGCCCATAACTACCCGGCGATGAACATGTCCATCACCAAGGCGGCTAAAGGCCTCATTAAGCCGGGCCAGCCGGTATCCGAGGGTCTCTTGAATATGGTGGAAATGGCTTTCCGCGCCTACGACCCCTGTATGGCCTGCGCCACCCATAATCTGCCGGGGCAAATGCCGCTGGAAGTTATCATCCGTGATTCTCAAGGCAATATCGTCAATACGCTGCGCCGTAATTTGACATAAAAATGAAAACGCTGATTCTGGGGTTGGGCAATCCTATCCTTGGTGATGATGGTGTAGGTTTCCGCATCGTTGAAGAATTAAAAAAGATAATTCGTGCCAAAGACATTACCATAGAGAGCGTCGCCCTGGCCGGGCTCGAATTGCTGGACCTGTTATCCGGCTATAATCGGGTTATTATCGTTGACGCCATACAGACCGGCGGCCGGGCGGGGCAAATTTACCGTCTCACCCCGGATGCTTTACAGCCCACCAGCCATGCCGGCACCCCGCACGATGTTAACTTCGCCACCGCCCTGGAGCTCGGGAGAAAACTGGCGGTTCCTCTGCCGGAGAAGATTGATATTATCGCGGTTGAAGTTGCCCATGTAACCAGTTTCAGCGAAGAATGCACGCCGGAGGTAAAAAAGGCCATCCCCGCCGCCGTAAAAATGGTTAATCAAATCCTTCGGGAAAGCTCGGGAGACTGAATTTACCTTAGAGGCTAACCGGAAACTGTTGTTTCAACCACGCCGCCTGGTTTGATTAGCTCACCGTGAGCGGCTTCCTGGTTCTTTCCCCGCTCATCTTGAGCCGGTCGAAGGATAGAGCGGGAGGCAAAAATGGCTTTCCGGATAAATTCTCGCTATTATTAGTCCAGCACTTCAGTGATTTTCGGCGGGTCTTTCAGGTGGCTCCATTTAGGGTCGCGGTTGGTATGCTGGTACAATACCGGCGCCGGCGAGCAGCTGCTGAAAAAGATTGGCCGGTCGACTCTTTTAAAGATAATCGGGCAGTGGGAAAGCCCCGCCGGGACGATGATGACGCAGGACTTGGTAACGGTGTGCTTTTCATCGCCGAGCCATAACTCAACTTCTCCGCACAGGTCGGACGGGTCATCCGGATTTGACCCGTACAAGATTACATATTCGATGTAGTCATGGTAATGCGGTTTCCCCGGTATGCTATCGGGAGCGCTGGCTTGGTGGATGACGGCTCCGTTCCAGTAAAAGCCCCCCTCGACCGACCGCTCGTCCAGGTACATGGAAAAATCGCCCTTCTTGCTCATAGGATGGAACGGGTAGTCTTCGGTGCAATACACGATATATTTGCCCGTTTTGGTCTTTGGGTCTCCGCTTTTGACAACTCCGTATTTATGTTCGGTCATTACTTGCTCCCTATTTTTTCAAACATTATATCACCAAAAATAATTACCCGTGAATATGTTCCGTTATTTGATTTTTATTGGACAGTAATTACTTAGGCATATATAATCATTTTGATAGGGGAACCCTGAAAAAATAATGTCCGGTCTTTATGACTGCGGAAAAAGCACAAGGAGATGTACTGTGACTATTGAAAAATCCATCAAGGAACATGCCCAAAAAATAGGAATGGATCTGTGCGGCATCGCGCCGGTCTCAAGGTTTGATAACGCTCCCAAGGGGACTCACCCCACCGATTTTCTGCCCGGCTGTAAGTCTGTTGTCTCTGTTGGCGTGCGGCTGGCGGACGGCGTTGTCCAGACGATAATGCGGAATTTTGAAGATGGAAAATTCATGGCGCAAAGCGTTTACGGTATGTACGGATATACCATGGCTCCTAATTTCCATCTCTTTTATGCCGTCTATGATATCGCCCAGTATATCGAACGTAATACCGGCCATGCCGCCATGCCGACGCAGACAGGCCCTTTGCAGGCCGGTATGTCCATCAGCCAGCGCCATGCTGCGGTGGCGGCCGGGCTGGGGGAATTCGGCTGGATGAGCATCGTGCTTACCCCGCAGTTCGGCCCCAGAAACCGGTTCGGCGCTGTTCTAACCACCGCCGAGCTTAAACCCGACCCCATGTACGGCGGCGAGCCGCTTTGTGACCCTAAGAAATGCAAAATCTGCACCACCGTCTGTCCCACCGGCGCGTTAAGCAAGTACGGGGAAAAGGAAGCGCGGCGCGTTGTCTATAAGGACAAAGGCGGAGAAAAAACCTATGATTACTGCCACGTGGATATGAACCGGTGCCGTATTGCCGCCCATGCCTTGATGAAGAAAACCGGCGGACGGGAAGACCTGGTGACCTCGCTGGAGGCCACGCCGCAGGAAATTAATGAAGCTACGATGAAGACAATGCCGGAAGGACTTCAGAACTCGCCGACCTGGAAGTGCGGCAAATGCCTGGCGTATTGTCCGGTCGGTAGCTGGAAAGAAAAATTCAAAGACAGGAATTTCTCCAGCCGGTTGCCGCTTGTAGAATGGTAATTTAAAACAATCTAGCGTGTCCTGGGGCACCGTACATTGGGATATGATTTGCGGTATACGGCAGGGTGGCGAAGCCGCGGCTGATGGGTAATTGTTATATAAGAGCGGCCGGTTCGTGATTCCGCGCCGCAGCGGAATAAAAGGCGCCCTTGATTACCTTATCGTTTTAACCCGGGCATATGGCAGGAATCAAGATAGGCGCCCGCCCGTTTCTGGTCTTCCATTCTCTTTAGAAATCCAGCCGGCGGCGCACCTTGAAACTCAATGCCGGTGTCCTCGGTCACAATATATTTAGCGTATTTTTTCCCCGGCATTTTTCTTCCTTACAAATATTGGTTCGTACAGCTGGGGGACACCCCCAGCTGTACGAATTCCAATTTTATGCTGTTCCCTTATCCAACCCGGCTTGTAAAGTCGGGGGAAGTTTATTCGCTCAACCAGCACCCGGTGTAGTTCCAGGTTGCTATAGGCGCGTCATCGCCCAGCGTGCGGTCATGCACTGTCTGCTGCACGATGGTCACACCATTGGAATTCCACAATGGAATGATACAGGCATTATCGTAGATGACCTTGACGATTTCTTTGGCTTTGGCTGTCTGGCCGGCGATATCGGGTATTACCAGGTACTGCTGTACCAGGTTTTCCAGTTCGTCCGGCCGATAAAGACTATCCCAGTATATACCCCGTGCCCAGTTAGGCTCGGTGGGTCTGACGAGGTAACGTAATATGGTGGTGCCGTAGTCGGTTACCAGGGTGCTGGGTGATTCCAGGAGACCCTCCGGCCAGCCGTTGGTCTCCAATTCTATCCACTTACCGACACTGACCAGCTCTATCTCGGCGTCTATACCCACGTCCTTGAGATTCGCCTGCACCAGGGCCAGTTCGTCACCGGCCAGGTGTGTGCCGCAGATGAGCTTGGTCTGGAAGCCGTTAGGGTAGCCCGCCTCATTCAGCAGTTCGCGGGCTTTATCCGGGTCGTATTCCCGGCCCTTGAAGTTGGGGTCAAAAGGAGCCTGTACAGTGCCAGCGTACTGATACATCGCCGAGTAGTAGCCCAACCCCACGGTCTGGGCTATCTTGACCCTGTCGATGGCATACTCGATTGCCTCGCGCACTTTCAGGTTGGCAAGGGGTGAATCGGGATTGGTGACGGAAGGAATAAACACCGATGCCAGACCGCCGGCGGCTACTTCAACTTTAAAGCCCAGCGGCAACAGGTCCTGCGCCATTTTCGGCCCGCCGCTCATAACGGAAATTACGTCTCCCTTCCCCGCCTGGAAGGCGATTTGGGCCGTCACCGGGTCGGCAATGAAGATGTATTTAACCCCGTCCAAATGCGGTCGGTCCCCCCAATAATCATCGAACCTTTCGGTTTCCCAGTATTCGTTCTCTTTATAATCTTTGAATTTGAAAGGCCCCGTAGCTGCCGGATGCCAGTTGACGTAGTCTACGCCCATTTTCTCAACCCATGATGGGGATATCATCATGCCCAGGGTGCCGCCCAGTTTACCCAGCCAGGTATTCTGATAACTTTTGATGGTAATCTGAAAAGTATAATCGTCTACCACTTTATAAGATTCAATATTCTCGGTGCCGTCTACGTTGGCCGCCATACGCTGGTCGAAGTTCCATTTGACCGCTTCGGCGTCGAAAGTTGTCCCGTCATGGAACTTGACGCCTTGTCTCAAGGTCAACGTAATGGTCTTGTAATCGTCATCCCATTTGTAGTCGGTGGCTAAGACGAAGAATACCTTGCCTGCAGCGTTTTGCAGAAGCAGGGATTCTATGGTGATGACGCACTGCCCGCCGGCCATGCCGCGCATGTTCTCCGGTATGCCGATAGAGCCTGAAGGCCCTTCCGTACCGATAATCCTCAAGATACCGCCGTCCTGGGGTACATCGGCCGCGGTAGATGTCTCGGCCTGGCTGGATGATGGTGTTGCCTCATTATTACAGCCACCCAGAATCATGGCGGCAACCGCCAGCAGCGCCACGATTGTGAATAATAATTTCCTCATTTGTTTTTCATTCCTTTCCTTACTTTAATAGCTATTCGGCATCCGCTATGAACTATTTTTTCAAAATTAAGGTGCACCTCCTTTATTTATCCGATAGGTTAGACTAGTCCTCTAAGTCTGGGATCGAGAGCATCCCTTAAGCCATCCCCCACCATATTAAATGCAAAGACCACCAGCATGATGGCGAAACCTGGTGCGAAAGAGAGGACCGGGTCGGAGAGAAGGTACCGGTAGCCATTATTGACCATGGCACCCCAGGCGGCGTCAGGTGGTGAGATGCCGATGCCGAGAAAGCTCAAACCGGCTTCCGCCAAAATGGCTCCTCCCAGCATCATCGTCATCATGACAATGATGTTAGCCAGGCAATTGGGCAAGATGTGCAAAGATATAATCCGCGGGTTACTGGCTCCCATCGACCTCAATCCAAGTATATATTCGTTTTCCTTGACGGAGATAACCTGCCCGCACACCAGCCGGGCATAACCTGCCATCATGGCTACACCCAGTGATATGACGATGTTGGTAAGTCCCTGTCCCAGCATGGCCGCGATGACCAGCGCCAGCAGAATCATCGGAAAAGCCATTAAAGCGTCGATAAATCTCATGATAATCGTGTAAGTGATACCCCCGAAATATCCGGCAATCAAACCGAAGGTTATACCGAGCGCGGACGCGATGCTAACGGAGACTATCCCTACGGTTAGAGATGTCCGCGAGCCGTAAATGATGCGGCTAAGCGTATCCCTTCCCATAGAGTCGGTCCCGAGGATGTGCTCCCAACTCGGCTTAACCAGGGCATGATCCATATCCGGTTGGTTCGGGTCATACGGGGCGATAAACGGGGCGAAAATAGCGGTTATCAGTGTCAGGAAGACAATAACAATGCCGAATACCACTATCGGTCGCCCGATAAGTACCCTGAAGATACGTTTAGTCTCGCTGACACGAACGGGAGATTCCATAATTTGATTGTCGGGTAATCCCTTTTGAGCTAAAGACATATCATCCACGATGATGCTCCCTTATGAATATCTTATTCTTGGGTCCAGCCAGCCGTAGGAAAGGTCCACCAGGAAATTGGATGCTGTTATCATCACGGCCGTTATCAGGACAATCGCTTGAACGACCGGATAATCGAGTCCAAAAAGCGCATCTACCGCCAGCCGTCCCATACCAGATATATTAAAGACAGTTTCAACAATTACCGAACCGCCGAGAATACTGGGTAATTGCATACCGGCGATGGTTACAATAGGAATTAAGCCATTTTTTAGAACATGCTTGGTGATTACCGTCCGCTCACGCAGTCCCTTGGACCAGGCGGTGCGGACATAATCTTGCCGGATGACTTCCAATATGCTTGAACGGGTTTGACGCGCCATGCCTCCGATAGTAAAAACTGAAAGGCAAATAACCGGCATAATCGTCTGTCTGATACTGAACCAGAAGTCATCAAAAGGTGAAGTAAAGCCATATATGGGCAGCCAGTCCAGCTTCCACCCTATAAAATAAATCAACAATATGGCCAGCCAAAAAGAGGGAATGGTGACACCGATATTGGCTATCAATGTGACTATCAGGTCGGTGAATTTGGCGCGCCTTATCGCCGATATCACGCCCATCCCGATGCCGATAATGTTGCCCAAAATAAAGGAAATGATGCCCAGATAGATGGTTACTGGCAGACGCTCCGCCAGAACTGATGTCACGCTCTTACGGGAGGATATCGATGTTCCCATATCGCCTTTAAGGAGATTGGCAACCCAGTCCGCGTACTGCACGGCGATTGACCTATCCAGCTTGAATTCATGCCTGACCTTCTCGATTTGCTCCTGTGAGAGGTGTGTGTATTGCTCCTGGCTAAGGTACATCAGGACGGGGTCACCCGGGGTTAAGCGCATGACCAAAAATACCAGCATAGAGACGATGATAACTACAATTATCGATTGAATAATCCTGCGGCTAATATATGCGAACATTACACATCCCTTAACATAAAAATCGACTGGGTGCAGACACCGGAAACCTCCATGATTTGGGCAGGTTTAACGAGAGACTCCGATGTCTCGCCTCACCCGCTGGAAAAGTGACTATTGGGAGGCCTTTTTTGCTCGTATTTCGGGGAAAGGAAGATATCCAGGCAATAGAAGGGCTGGTGAACCACCCGGTAGTTAAGGGGACAATGGCGCATCCCCTTGGGAATGTAGATAATGGGCGGAAAATCCTTAGTAGGATTTTTCAGGATATATTTCCCGTATTTCGTCTCCGCCATTTCTGGATTCTCCCTTTTATTTTTGTAATTTCCCCGGATAATATTTATACATTAACTTTATGGTGGTGCCACCTCCTATCTATCATGCGGTGGATGCTAATAAATAATCTTGGTTGTACACCAATGCAGGGCCTTTAGCCACGTAAATTTAGACCAGGGCACAACAAAACTTTTGCGCCCTATTTAAATAAATAATGATGCACAATAGCTTGATACCAAAGTAGTGCTACAATCTAAACATGCTCCGATAATTACCTCTTTCGAGTTATGACAGCCCATTAAAAATGGGTAACTTCCACTTATTTTATAAAGGAGTCTATCATTTTTTCACTCGCCAGACAACGGGATATTTATTTACTCGTTACCGATATACTATTTATTTATCAGATAATAATACCATGTTTTTCACATTATCGGTAAAAAACAAAAGCCCTAACTTGTTGTTGGAATTTAACTGGTACACTAACTTAGTCTTGGCTTTTATGCATCTGCGCTTGACCTTCCCCCCGGAAACAGTAAGACGGTATGTTGAAAACCTGCATCAGTTCATCGATAGCAGTGAACTCACAGAGCGGAGGTCACTTATCAAGAGCTTCGTAAAGGAAATAAAAGCCACGAAAAATGAAGGGATTATTAGATATACTTTCCCCATACCGCCGATAATCACGAGGGAGAAGGGTTAGGAGTTCTGCCTGCTGTTAGGAGAGGGGTGGTGGGCGGTAGAGGGATCGAACCAATGACCTTCCCGATATCATCGGGACGCTCTAACCAGCTTATCAGGCAACCCCAATTTATTAATCATATATGCGCAGGCTTTTATTTCCCGTTCTCTATGTCGTGCTTTAGATAAAGTGTCGAAGTTTTCGGTGTGAATTAGCTTCCATGGGCAACCATGCCTTGTAGAAATGACCAGTTTAGCGTTATGCCGCGCTAATCTTTTGTCAACATTCTTAGTTGAACCAATGTAATGCTTCCCCGTTAATTCACTCTGTAAAATATAAACGTAAAACATAGTGGGGGAAATGGTGGGCGGTAGAGGGATCGAACCACTGACCTCAGCGATGTCAACGCTGCGCTCTAACCAGCTGAGCTAACCGCCCGTACCTGTTCAATTCTACGGCGGCAACTCAAGCCACTGACCTTCCCGATATCATCGGGACGCTCTAACCAGCTGAGCTAACCGCCCGTCTTTACAGTGTAATTCTACTAGATACACCTTTTACAGTCAACCTGTAAATTCCCGGATGTAATGCAATGGGTTATATGATAAAATAACCTTACCTAAATGGCAGAGCCTTAAGGATAGTAGAAGGTATAAAGAATGGGATTTTTAAGAGGGTTAGGTACAGTTATTTGCAGTATTATCCTCTTCCTGGCGTTGGCTGTTTTCAGTATCGCTTTTCTACTGAATAGCACGGTTTTAAACGCTGATTTCATGAATTCTCAAATAGACAAGCTGGATGCTGTTTCTATTGCGCGTGACACTATTGAAGAGCAAATTACAGAGGAAATCCCGCAGGACGCGGCGCTATTAACTGATGTAGTGTCAGACATTATTACCGCTCAAGAACCTTTGATAAAAGAGCAAATCCATGCCGGTATCGATGCTGCGTATGCTTATTTCCTCGATGAGCGTAGCGCGCTTATTATCACTTTCTCGCTGGTTGAGATAAAGCAAAGTCTTAAAGATAGCCTCTGGCAGACCGCCGTAGATTATCTTAACGAACAGCTTGCTCTTCTGTCTGATGAGGAAGTAGATAATTACGTTGAAGATATCATGGCGCAAATTCCCGAGGAATCGTTGCCGCCGGAACTTGCGGTTTTGCCTGAAGATCTTCGCAATGAAGTGATTAAGCAGTATTTAAAGGAATTGGGAGGGCGGGGTATTTTTGATAGTCTTTCATTTAATCTTGATTTTACCGTTGAAGACCAGGTCAGAAGCTATTTCGAGCAGTATTTTGATGATTTCGTACAGGATATTCCGGATACCTATACTATCGATGAGAACTCGATAGATCCGGATGTCATGGCTACGCTGCGTGAGGTAAAAAGATACATCGGCTATTTCCAGGCCGCGTATATCTGGCTGATTGTTTTCATCATCGTTTTGGCTGGTTTGATATTCCTTATTAATTGGAGCAATGTAAGAGCATCGCTCCGCGCTTTGGGTATTGACCTGCTCATCTTTGGCATTCTTGATTTGGCCGGTGTCCTGCTGGTAAGAAATCTGCGGCTGGATTCGTATATATCGGATTATTCACAGCTTCCGGTTTCTCTCCGGAGCTGGGTGGATGGGCTCTTCAACGATGTCACCGGCACCATGCTGTGGTTCGGTATCGGGGTTCTGGTATCGGGTGTTATCCTGTTCACCGTTTCATTCTTCGTAAAACCGCGTGAGGCTATGGACTAAACGATGAAATTAAAAGTAATCATTGGCTTAATTGTATTGGTTTGTCTGTCCGCTACTGCGATTGCCTGTATTCAAACGGATGGTACAGCGGCGAAAGCGGAGATTTCCGTCATCAACAAGGAACTGACTAAGGACTCCGCCGGGCAAACCGTTTTATTAGTGACCGTCAAGAACACCGGCCGTGTTAAAGCGGACTTCGCGGAAGTGACGGTCAGGTTCTATGACGCCGGGAAAAACCTCATCGATTCCAACCGGGATAGTGTGATGACTCTGAACCCTGACGAGACCTGGGAATTTTCGATTCCCTGTAACAGTGACATCAGCCAGATAGCCAGCTATGAAGTAGAGACCACGACGGGGGCTGGTGGCGGGGGGCTATGAGGCTTTTCGCAGCATCCGCCACCCCGCAAAACCCAGTATCAAAGCCAGCAGTACCTTGAACGCGGAGCAGAACATCGCGGCATCGAACCAGAAACCCTCCGGGAAAAGCATTATCAGGTAATCGGTAGCCGGGTCCAGCAGCCACATGGTGTTGTCAAAGCTGAAAACATGGAACTGCCAGAACAGCCAGTTAAAATCGGTGATGGCCAGTACCCCCAGCAATATCATTAGCATGATTCCCAGGCCGCTGCCCCACATCAGCCCCGCCGCCAGTTGTTTCCGGTCTTTCCACAGGAAAAGGTTCAGCCCCAGGAAAACCAGCGCGTAAATGAAAGACCCCAGCAATATTTTATAAATCAGGCGGAATATCCCTTTCACGTCCACCAGGTGGCCCACTTCCCGCGCGTTAAACAGGGTGAAGGGCTGCCCGTCTTTGATGACGGTAATATTAAAAGTCTCTTCATCGGAATTCCAATAGCTGATTAACCCGTGCGCCACTTTTTCCAGTTCTTCCGGTTCTATCCCGGTGACCTGGCTAACTTCATAACGGTCAAAGCCGTATTGATAAAGCCACGGACAGTTGGCGGCGGTGCTGACGCTTAAAGTAAAAAGCAGCACCGGCAGGCACAGGACAAACAGCCATTGGGCGATTATTTTTATGATTTTCATGGTAGTAACTATCCAGATTGTACCGTATCCTGCATAAAATTAATACTTGAAAAAAGGCAGGAAAACTCCTGCTTGATTCTTCCTCGGCAAAGGTAGACGATGTTTATCCTGGGTTCGTAGTCTTCATTATTATCTAATGGATTGTCCCCCTTTCCCGTCTCTCCCTTTGAAAAAGGGAGATTAAGAGGGATTTTGTAGTAGTATAATCATCCTCCCTCTTTCGCAAAGAGCCTGCCCCGTACTTGATACGGGGGAGAGACGGGAGTACCATACCGGCGGAAGCCGGTATCCAGTTAGCCCATACTGTGAGCAGTTTAAAGGCTAAATCCAGCCAATCCGTAATCACCGGATGCCGTTTTTCAATGGCATGGTATCTAAACAAAAGTATTGAATCAGAATACGTTAGCGGAAGTATAGCCCGAGGCCTCTGTCATTCTGACCCCGATGCAAATCGGGGGAAGAATCCGTAAACCCCACCCCCGTCATTCCCC
>DAOUGB010000139.1:0-12735 GCA_034429595.1 Dehalococcoidales bacterium | reverse complement strand
GTTCCGGCTTCATGGCGTGCTTCTTCATCAGCACCTCGACGAATTCCCAGCCATTATCGAGGGCTGCCTTCTGTACCGGGCCGCGTATCTGGTTGATATCGAATTTGTATTCGTAAACCTTCCCGAAAGTCTTATCTTCCCTGACGCCGTACTGAACGGCGGCCGATTTCTGATAAATAACTTTACCGCGGAAAAACTCTTTCTGGTAATGAATCTTGGGCGCCCCCGCCACCCACTCCACATTATCGATAGCTTCCCAGAAGCGGACGGTGTGTTTCGCTTCGTCCAGGTAAATATAAGCCCGGTAGGTCTTACTGATTTTCTCTTTGGAAAAGATGCCCAGCCATCTGGCATCCGCGATTTTCCAGACAAGCTCAAAATCGGTCTTGTCCGCAGGCTTAATCTCGTAAGGCAAATCCGGAGCGTTGACGGCCACAATCCGCTCCCGCAGCGCCGCTTTGGATATTGAAGGCACGCCCGGCTTTTTCTTGCCGCCCTGGTACTCAAACATCCCCGTGGCAAAGATGGCGATAAAAACACCCCCCAATGCCGCCACCAACCCTATAATCGCGCCAATGACACCGGCAACCGGCATGTTATCTGCCTCCTTCTCTTTCTTTCAACCACTTCTCCTTTTGAGCTACCCTCGTTTTTTCATCGGTGGTCTTGTAACCGGCGAGGAATTCCCGGCGGTATTCATCGAAAGTACCTTCTATTATGGTACTTCTTATCCTTTTCATCAAGTTGCCGATAAAGTACAGGTTATGCACGGTAGCCAGCCGCAGCGCCAGCAGCTCTTCACTGCGGAACAGGTGGCTCAAATAAGCGGCGGAAAAGGTGCGGCAGGTGTAGCAACCGCAATCCGGTTCCACGGGGCCTTCCGCTTGACTATAGGCCGCCTTACGGATATTCACGCGCCCCTTCGAGGTAAATAAAGCGCCGTTGCGGGCGACCCGGGTGGGCAAAGCGCAATCGAACATATCGATGCCGCGCGCTACGCCTTCGATAAGGTCTTCCGGCGCGCCCACGCCCATCAGATAGCGCGGTTTGCCTTCCGGCAAGAGCGGGGCGGTCCTGCCCAGGATATCCAGCATGACTTCTTTAGGCTCGCCGACACTCAAGCCTCCCACCGCATAACCGGGGAAGTCCAGTTTCGTCAGCGCCGCCGCCGATGCTTCCCTTAAGTCCGGGAAAACGCCCCCCTGCACAATGGCATAAAGCGCCTGATTGCTGTTTCTATAGACTTTAAAGCACTTCTCCGCCCAGCGGTGGGTCTGCCGCATAGCTTTGGCTACTTTTTCCTTGCTATCACCATAAGCGGAACACACATCCAGCGCCATCATGACATCGGAGCCAAGTCCCTCCTGATACTGCACCGCCAGTTCCGGCGATAAAAAGTGCTCGCTGCCGTCGATGTGGGAGCGGAAGGTAACGCCTTCATCCGTAATCCTGCAGAACGGAGAAAGGCTGAAGACTTGGTAGCCGCCGCTATCGGTGAGGATGGCGCCGTCCCAGGCCATAAAACGGTGCAAACCGCCCATTTTATGTATTATGTCAATTCCTGGCCGCAGGTAAAGGTGATAGGTATTGGACAGAATCATCTTGAAGCCGAGCTGCTTTACGTCCTCCGGGGTCATGGTGCGGACGGTAGCCTGGCTGCCCACGGGCATAAAGACCGGCGTCAGCACTTTGCCGTGGGCGGTATTAAGCTCTCCGGCGCGGGCGCCGCCGGCAGTCTTTATGAGGTTAAAATGTTTTTCCGGCATATATATTTACGCTGCAGGTTACTAGCTTCTGGCTATTCCCATCCCCGCTCCGAGATTCTTCGCTACGTTCAGCATAACAGAAGAAATCATCTAATCAGTCTATTCGCCACAATACTTCTATGCACTTCCGAGGTGCCGACATACATCTCCGTCATCTTGGCGTCCCGGTAAAGCCTTTCCACGGGGAGCGATTTCATGGCGCCGAAGGAGCCGTGTATCTGCATCGCCATACGGGTAACGTCCACCGCCACCGCCGCGGCAAAGACCTTGGCCATCGAGGACTCATACTGGATGCTTTGCCCCTGGTCGCGCAGGAAAGCGACTCTATAGGTCAGCCAGCGCGCCGCCTCGATGCGTCCCGCCATTTCCGCCAGTTCCTGCTGGATAACCTGCATGCGGGCGATAGGCTTGCCCTGGGCGATGCGCTGTTTAGCGTAATCCAGCGATAGCTCCAGCGCCGCCTGCGCCACCGCCACGCCCTGCATCGCCACGCTCATGCGCTCGATGCTGATAGCCTCCAAAAGAATAGCGAACCCCTGCCCTTCCTGGCCGATGAGGTTTTCCGCCGGCACGTAGACATCATCCAGGTTAACGATGGATGTGCCCATACCCCTCAAGCCCATTGTTTCCAGGACTTCCTGCACGGCAAAGCCTTGAGACTTGCCTTCCACGATAAAAGCGTTCAGCCCCTCCCCCTCACGTTTGGCAAAAAGCAGCACGTAGTCCAGCACCGGCGCCAGCGACATGAACATTTTCTGGCCGTTGATAACAAAGCCCTGGCCGGAACGTTTGGCGGTGGTCTTAATCAGTGACGGGTCGGAGCCGGTGTCCGGTTCGGTAAAACCGATGCCGGCCAGCTTTTTACCGCTGGCCAGCGGCGTGAGGAGCCGTTTTTTTTGTTCCTCATTCCCGAAGCGGTAAATCCCCTCTTCCGGGACCGTATTGACCGCCATAATGGCGCCGACAGACATGGAGGCTTTACAAATTTGCTCCAGCGCCAAAACAAAACTGATATCGCCCGCGCCGCTACCGCCATATTTTTCCGGGTAAGGCAGCCCCTGAAAGCCGCGCCTGCCGATTTCTTGCGCCAGGTCTGAAGGAAACTGTCCGGTGTGGTCGATTTCCGCCGCCCTGGGCTTGACCTCATTTTCCGCAAAGTCCTTGGCCAGGCTCTGCAGCATCTTTTCCGGCTCGTTAAGATTAAAGTCCATTGGCTTACCGCCTTTTCATGTTCAAATTAATTATACACAATATCGGGGGATGCGGGGAAATCAAATCTCAAAAGCCCGCCCCGGGCTACGCCACGGGGGACAAAGGTCAAAGATAAAAGAGCGACAAAAACAGGTTGTTAGTTATTAGC
The DNA here is from genome assembly GCA_034429595.1 of Dehalococcoidales bacterium. Taxonomy (GTDB): domain Bacteria; phylum Chloroflexota; class Dehalococcoidia; order Dehalococcoidales; family RBG-16-60-22; genus RBG-13-51-18. The sequence continues at coordinate 9,609 of DAOUGB010000139.1, read as the reverse complement.
CGTTAGTCTATAGTTAACCATAGATAGGCGGGATAACAATAGGTTAACCTGAATTAAAAAACAAATCAGCTGCGGATTGAGACTGGCTTAACATATAACAAATAAAAACAATTCAGCTTCACGTCAAAGCTAAAGACATCGGAAAAAAATTTAAAAAAACAAAAAACGATTCAAAGGATGCATGGCCGTCAGGCCTTTTTAACTGGTACTTAAAGGAGTTGTATTTACTGCCATTCTCATATTAATATAAGAGCGATGGAAGCAGAACTAAAAGCCTTTTTATCCCAAAGGACCAAACAGACCATCATCGATGAGACGCGCGTGCCTTCCGCGGTGCTGCTACCGCTTTACAAAGATGACGGAAAGTATCATATCGTCTTTATCAAGCGCACTTTCTGGGTGCCGACGCACCAGGGGCAGGTAGCCTTCCCCGGCGGCGCGCGCCATGCCAGTGACAAATCGCTGCAGGATACCGCCCTGCGGGAATCTGAAGAAGAAATCGGCCTGCGCCGGGAAGATGTTAATATGCTGGGGGAGCTGGACGACCAGATAACAACAACCTCCAACTTTATCCTCACACCCTTCGTGGGAGTGATTCCCTGGCCGTATGAATTTACTCTATCCAAGAGAGAAGTTGACAGCCTTTTTAAAGTACCGATTCACGCATTGCTGGATAAAACCCGCCTGAAACCGGAAACGGAGATGCTGAACGGGCAAGAAGTGCCCTCTTTTGCGTATTACTACAAGGGGAAGAGAATCTGGGGCGCCACCGCCCGGATATTGAATAAATTCCTGGCGATAGTTACACAAATAGAAGGCAAATAATGTCTTCAGGCGCGCCGAACTATACTCCCTATCCCTATGTTAATGAGGCAGTCCATCTGCTGCTGGAAAACGCGCGGGTAGTCTTAGGTGATTATTTTACCGGACTATATCTTTACGGCTCTTTGGCCAGCGGGGACTTCGACCCCGGCCACAGCGATATTGATTTCCTGATTGTTACAACGCAAGAATTACCGGAGAAGCTAATCCCCGATTTGGAAGCAATGCATAAACGTATCTGGGACAGCAGGCTGGAATGGGCGCTAAAACTTGAGGGCACTTATATCCCGTTGAAGTCTTTGTACCGCTATAACGCAGCCGACCCGCCGCGCCCGGGGATAAACGAGGAGAAGTTTCTTGTTTACCCGCCTGAAATCCCCTGGGTAATCAACCGCCATATCCTGCGGGAAAAAGGTGTGGTGGTAGCCGGGCCGCCGATCCGCAATTTGATTGCGCCGGTAAGCCCCGATGAACTACGTGATGCAGTTATTTCACTATTGATAGATTATTGGACTCCTCTAAAAGATGACCGCACATGGCTTATACCTCCGGGGCACCAGCCTTATGCCGTCCTGACATGCTGCCGCGCTCTTTTTACATTAAAATACGGCGAGATAAAGACCAAACCCGTCTCCGCACGCTGGGCACTTAAAACACTGGATAAAGAGTGGCATGGCCTAATAGAAAGCGCACTGGTCTGGCATTACGGAATGCCGCAAGGCGATATTGAACAGACTCTGAAAATGGTGAGATATACAATACAGCAGGCAGACGCTTACCGCGGCTAGACTACTTCACAGTCTTTAAAGATGATGTTCTTGCCGTAGCCATCGTATTTGGCGCGTACCGCTACGGCCTCACCCTCTTTAAGTCGGGCGGCCCGGACGGCGGTATCTTTATCGAAAGTGCAGCGCGCGCTCCAGACGCCTCTCCTCGTCCCCTTGACGACAATGTAACGGATTTCCAGGTGTTCCCGGACAAAAACCTTCTCCACCACACCCTTAAGCACGATGGTCTTGCCGTTTAGTTTCAAATTCGTCCCGGCTTTATCCGCGCGGAAAAGCGCATCCAGGTCATCGATGGATATTTCCATACCTTCGCTGATGTCTTCAGATTTAATGCTGGACACCGGCGCCGGCTGATTTTCTACAACAATTTCCGGTTTAGGTACCGGCTGGTCTACCGGCGCAGGGGATGGCGGCGCAGCCGCTGCAGGCTCCGGTTCAGACGCAGCTTCCGGTTGGGATCGCGCCGGCGATACCGGTGGCGGCTCCGGTGGAGAAACGGGCTTTTCAGGTTCAACCGGCGGCGGCACAGGCTCCGGCCTGGGTTCCGGGCGGGAAACAGGTGGCACCGCTGGAGCGGGCCGCCGGACGGGTTCGGGCGGTGGTTCCGGTTCCGGCGCGGGCCGGCTTACCGGGCGTTGTGGCGGACGGGATTCAGACTCGCGTCTGGGTTCGGGTCGCAGTTCAGGCCGGGGCGCGGGCCGGCGGAAAAAGCTGAATTTAGGCTTTTTCTCCGGTTCGGGCTTCCGCTGATGTTTTTTATCCGGTTTCTGCTCCGGTTCAGGTTCAGGCTCCGCTTCCGCCTCATATTCAGGCTCATACGCGGGTTCGGCATCTATATCAGAATCAACCGCCGCCGAACTCAAGCTTCTTTCTTCCTGAAGTTCTTTGTAGGTCTTATCTATCTTCTTATACGCGCGTGATATAAGCGGATAACCGCACCACTGGCAAGCCCAGTCTAATGTTCTAAGCGTTTGACGTCCGCAATTGGGACAAGCAGCCATGAATTTTCCTCATTCTTCCTGATAAATAGATTACACGTGAAAGCGCCGTTTTGTCAACTATCCAAAGAAGGAAAAGACCCGATATTAATCTCATCCAGCCCGGCAATAATGAGACTTTAGTTACTTACCTTTTTCCAATATTGCTTTAAACTAACAAAAGAATGTGAGGAATTTATACAAAATATCACTAATGCAGGGGCTTTGAGTACATATTTTTGAAATGGCTACATACAAATACCTTGCAAATAGTTAACAATATATTATTAACTTTATTATTTTTAAATTGACATATTTGCTAAGAAACTTTATAATGATAATATAGCTAACGGAGAAGCAAAATGGCCGTTAATAATTATTACGATATACTCGGTGTAAGCAGAGCTGCCACAGATAAAGATATCAAGCAGGCATACCGCCGGCTGGCGCGCAAGTACCACCCGGATATCAACCCCGGCGATAAGTCCGCCGAAGCGAAATTTAAAGAAATAAACGCCGCTTACGAGGTACTTTCCGATACGGAAAAGCGGAAGAAATATGATAAATACGGGGATAAATGGCAGTACGCCGACCAGATGGAGCAGGCGGAACGGCAGCAGGCGCAATACCGCCAGTATTCCCCCGGCGGCAATGGCCAGACTTTCCATTTCGGCGGGGATATCGGCGGGATGGACAGCATCTTCGATGAACTGTTCGGGGGCGGCCGGGGGCGGGGTTTTTCCCGCCGGGCACGGTCGCAACGCGGCCAGGACCTAGAATCAAACGTGGAAATAACGCTGGAAGAAGCTTTTAACGGGACAGCCCGGCAGATTAACCTGCAACAGGAACAGCCCTGCACCGCCTGCGGGGGCACCGGGCAAATCCAGAACCTGCCCTGCTCTGTATGCCGCGGCGCCGGCGTGGTCAACCGCGTCAACCGCATCGAGGTAAAGATACCGGCGGGTGTCAACACCGGCTCAAGGGTACGCATTTCCGGCAAAGGACAACCGGGCTATGGCGGCGGAACGCCGGGCGACCTTTATCTTAATATAACCGTCAGCCCGCACCAGCTTTTTGAGCGCCAAGGCGATGACCTGACCACGAACGTGCCCGTGCCGCTGACGGTGGCGGTTCTCGGCGGGGAAGTACAGGTTCCTACGCCTAAGGGCAATAAGCTCGCGCTGAAAATACCGCCGGAGACCCAGAACGGGCGGGTCTTCCGCCTGACCGGCCAGGGCATGCCCCATACCGGTAAAGCTACCAAGGGCGACCTGATGGCCAGGGTAAATGTCATTCTTCCGACAAAACTATCCGAAAAAGAAAAGGAACTATTCAGGCAGTTGGAGCAATTACACAAGGCTTAACAGTTGAAGCGAGGTGGTTATGAACACTGCAAGAAATGATATGGAACCGCGCTACGTCATCAGCATAGCGGCTAAAATGCTGGATATGCAGACTTATACCCTGCGCTACTATGAAAGGGTCGGCATTATTGAGCCGAAACGGAGCCGGGGCAATGTCCGTCTTTATTCTGACTATGATATCGCCCTGTTAAAACGAGTGAAATCACTGGTAGACGATATGGGCGTCAACCTGCCGGGGGTAGAGGTTATCTTACGCATGATGCAGCGTGTGGGAGAACTCCAGAATGAACTAGAGCAGGCTCATGAAGAGTTAGAGAGATTGAGAGGAGGCGAAGAACAATGAGACAGGAAAGATTTACGGAACAGGCACAGGAAGCTTTACAGGCATCCCAGCAAATGGCGGTACAGTTCAAGCACAGCCAGTGGGACGTTGAACATATTCTGCTTTCGCTGCTGGTACAGCGGCAGGGATTGGTGACGGAGATACTCAAAGACCTGGGTGTTGATATCGATGCCATGAGGAACCAGGTTGAGGAAGCGTTGAGAAAAACGCCGAAAGTGCAGTACCAGACCGGACAAATTTACGCCACGCCGCGTATCGCCCAGCTTATGCAACACGCCGAGGAAGAAGCGACGCGGCTTAAGGATGAATTCATCAGCACGGAGCACCTGCTGATAGCTATAGTAAGCGATAATAAAGGCGAAGCGGCTTCCATATTGCATAACGCCGGCATCACCCAGGAGAAGGTCTACGCCGCTTTGCAGAAGCTGCGGGGCAGCCGGCGGGTGGATGACGCCAGAGCAGAAAGCAAGTACCGGTCTTTACAGAAGTACACGCGCGACCTCACGGCGCTGGCGAAGGAGGGCAAACTCGACCCGGTCATCGGGCGGGAAGTAGAAATCAAGCGGACGATGCAGATACTGACACGCCGCACCAAGAACAACCCGGTGGTCGTCGGTGAAGCGGGCGTTGGCAAGACGGCCATCGCCGAGGGGCTGGCGCAGAAAATCGCGGCGGATGACGTGCCGGATTCGCTGAAAAACCGCAAAGTGCTCGCCCTGGACATGGGCGCGCTGGTGGCGGGCAGCAAGTTCCGCGGCGAGTTCGAGGAGCGCTTGAAGTCAGTCATGGATGAAATTAAAGAAGCCAAAGGCGAAATCGTGCTCTTCATTGATGAAATCCATACGGTAGTCGGCGCGGGCGCCGCCGAAGGCGCTATCGACGCCAGCAACATGCTGAAACCGGCGCTGGCGCGCGGCGAGCTTCAGTGCATCGGAGCCACGACGCTTGACGAATACCGCAAACATATCGAGAAAGACAAGGCGCTGGAGCGGCGTTTCCAGCCCATCTTCATCGACGAACCAACTGTAGAAGACACGATAGAGATTCTCAAAGGACTGCGCCCGCGCTACGAGGCGCATCATAAGATAAAAATAACCGATGCCGCTCTGGAAGCAGCGGCCAAACTTTCCGCCCGGTATATCGCGGACAGGTTCCTGCCGGATAAAGCCATCGACCTTATCGACGAGGCGGCCAGCAAACTGCGCATCGATAGCGAGAGCGCCCCGCCGGACGTTAAGACGCTGGAACAGGAATTGAAGCGCTTGACCAATGAGGAGGAAGCGGCATCGCAAACGCAAAACTACCAGAAAGCGGCAGAGCTAAGAGCCGACCGCCTGAAAAAAGAACAGGAATATAACGATGCTAAGGGAGCGTGGCTGAAAAAGGAAAAAATCAGCCAGGAAGTAACGGCGGAGAATATCGCCCAGCTGATATCCAACTGGACGGGTGTCCCCGTCTCTCAGATGACCGAGGGGGAGACGGAAAAATACGTCCACATGGAGGAACGTCTCCACGAGCGGCTCATTGACCAGGAGGAAGCGGTCACCGCTGTTTCCGAGGCCATACGGAGGAGCCGCGCCGGTCTGACCGACCCCAAACGGCCCATCGGGAGCTTTATGTTCCTGGGGCCGACGGGCGTGGGCAAAACGGAGATGGTGCGCAGCCTGGCTTGGTTCCTCTTCGGGGATGAAGACGCCATGATAAGGCTGGACATGTCCGAATACCAGGAAGAGCATACCGTCTCCCGCATGATCGGCGCGCCGCCCGGCTACGTGGGCTACGACGAGGGCGGCCAGTTGACCGAGGCGGTACGGCGGCGACCCTACAGCGTCATCTTGCTGGATGAAATCGAGAAGGCGCACCCAAAGGTCTTTAATACTTTGCTCCAGCTCATGGACGACGGGCGTTTGACGGATGGCCACGGGCGCACGGTGAACTTCAAGAACACTGTGGTCATCATGACCAGTAACGAAGGCGTCGATATCATCAAACGGGAAAGCCGCCTCGGCTTCAACACCCGCGACGATAAGGCGACCGCGCAGAAGCAAAGCTATGAAGACATGAAGAAAAAGGTGACGGCGGAGGTGCAAAAGAAGTTCCGCCCCGAGTTCCTGAACCGGCTCGACGACATCATCGTCTTCCATGAACTGGGCGAGGAACAACTGCGCAAGATCGTCGACCTGATGGTCAAAGATCTGGAAGGGCGGCTGGCGGAACGCAAGATAGGCATCGAGCTGACGGAGAAAGCCAAGTCATGGCTTTCCAAAGAAGGCTACGACCCCATTTACGGCGCGCGGCCGCTGCGCAGGGTTATCGAGCGGTATGTGGAAAACCCGCTTTCCAGCAAAGTGCTGAAGGGAGAGCTTAAGGAAGGCGATACCGTCAAGGTGGACCTGGATAAAGAGAACAAGCTGACCTTTAAAACCAAGACGCCAGCTAAAGCGGCGGCGACAGCAGCCTGAAATCCTGATGCGCATAAAGAGCAAATTGAAGAGCCCCGACTGTGAAGTCGGGGCTCTTCATTAGTTGTAAATCAAACTCCCCCTCTTATCCCCCTTTTCAAAGGGGGACGTCAATACCCCTGAAAGATGAGAGTGTTTTTATTTTAGTTTTTTCATAGGCTTAACGGTCGCCTGGCCGTACCGGGCGGGATTATGGCGGTGATAAGTGGGCTTGCTATCATCCCATTGATAACCGTGCGCTCCAGGGCTCCAGTTCTTAATGAACTCCGCCATGGCGTCATCTACCGCCCGTTCCATAGTTTCATAGTTGTACGGAGGGTGATGGAATACGGCGCAGGGGCCTTCCGAAACGGAAAAAGATTCCATACCTTCCGGCACTTCTCCGGCGTAATCGGCCGGGACTTCAATACCGTACATATAGCCCCATTTACCATCCCGATAAAATCTGCCGCCGATGATACCATTAAAGCTCTTGATGCTCGTCAATACGCCATCCACCTCGGCGCAGCGGTCCCTTTGATACTTCTCTTCATCCTTCTTCCAAAAATCCCAGTAGCCATCAGCATCGATGTAACAAATGCCGATGAATTTATGTGCCGGGACGACCTGGATACTGACACTGATCTCTTTGGTTACTGTCTCTTTCACAATTGTTTCCTCCAGTCCTAAATAGTAAGGGTCGAAGACATGGCGTTTGACCATGAGCGGCAGCGGCTTAGGCATCCTGCGGTATTCGTTAGGCGTCATGCCGTAGGCGCTTTTGAAGGAACGCGTAAAAGCCTCCTGGGAGGAAAACCCGTACCCGATAGCGATATCCAGGATGCGCCGGCGGGTATCCCGGAGATCGATTACAGCGGAGCTGACCTTGCGCAGCCGGATATAGTTACGCAGTGATATCCCTGCGTACTTGTGGAACTGGCGGGTGCAATAGAAAGGAGAATAATTCAGCCGTTTGGCCAGCATTTCCAGCGTCAGCGGTTCCGTCAGATTTTCCTCGACGCAATCGAGCATTTTCTGCACGCTCATGTTCCATTCAAACACTGTCTTACCACCCTCCTGCAAGGATTATAAGGAACGGCTGGCGTACTTGTTTTGATACGAGTTGCCAATAAGGCTTCCGCCACCTGTCATAATTTGGCTTTATATCGTTTATACCGGTATAATACTAACATGCCGGAGCAAATGACCAAAGAACCGGAAATTCGTGAAGCATCCGACCAGGGTGATGAGGCAGCGCAAAAAAAGTCTTCAAGGCTGGCATACACCCTCGGCATTATCGGTGTGGTACTAACCGTAGCCATGGCGGTGGCGATTATCGTCTTTAACGAAGAGGTACAGGAACTCAAGCATTACGGCTACATCGGGGCATTTTTCATCAGCCTGCTCGGCGGAGCTACAATTATTATCCCCGTGCCCATGCTGGCAGTAGTGTTTGCGCTGGGTGCGGCTATGGGAGATCCCTGGCAGGTAGCGCTGGTCGGCCTTTCAGCGGCAATGGGAGAGCTGATAGGCGCTTTGACGATATATATGACCGGGCACGGCGCCGGAAGGGTCATCAGTAACAATAAACACGGTCGAATTCAAAAAACCTACGAGAAAATGCTCGACTTTATAGAACGCAGAGGCGCCTGGGCGTTATTTGCAGTCACATCAGTCGTTAATCCGTTTTTCTATCCCGCCGCTTTTGCCTGCGGGGCTTTACGCTTCGGGTTGAAAAAATACATTACCATCGTGCTTATCGGCAAGATAATCAAGTGCATGACAGTAGTATATGCCGGTTACTTCGGACTCAAGAGCATTTTCCGCGCTATCGGGATAGAGCTTTAAACTACTCTACTTTTATCGTCACCTTAACTATCTTATCCCCGGAGAACGTATCTACAGAAGGGTCACGCGGGGTAATGCTTTTCAGGACATCCATGCCTTCCAGCAACTGACCAAAGACCGTGTGTTTGCCATCGAGCCACGAGGTGGCGACATAGGTGATAAAGAATTGCGAACCGTTAGAGTTAGGCCGGCCGGTATTCGCCATGGATAGCGCGCCGGCGACATGTTTGTGGGCGGTTATTTCATTACCAAAAGTATAGCCGGGGCCGCCGGTGCCGGTACCGGTGGGATCGCCGCCCTGCACCATAAAGTCAGGGATTACCCGGTGGAAAGTCGTACCATCGTAATACCCTTTTGCGGCAAGATAGACAAAATTACTTACCGTTTTGGGCGCGTCCTTAGCAAACAGTTCGAGGACAAGGTTGCCCTTGCCTTCAACTTCAATCGTGGCCGTGTATTTCTTATTGAGGTCTTTCAACATGGGCGGCTTTACATTTAAATCCTGAAATTCAATCACGGTTCCATCTCCTGCTGTTATTGTTTGCGGTGTTTTACCGCATGAAATCGGCGCAAGTCCTGCGGCGATGATTAAAATAAGCAAACAAAGGGAGGCCTTGACCTTCATTGTCTTCTCCTTCGGGAACAGCCTGATTATTTAAGATTCTAGCTTATTCAGAAGATATAAGCAAAAGAGAAGGGGCCAGGCGAATCCTCAATTTCACCACGATTGAGGACTGACCGGGCCCCTTCATCTATTGGGCCGTTATCAAGCTGGGGAACAACTTGATTAACTTAGGAGTAATAAATGTACATTAATACAATAACACCTGTAATGTAAACAAGGCATAAACAAAATAAACGGCGGTGTAAACAACACGTATATTTTTAAAGAAACGTGCCATGCTTGCCAGTCAAGCCGATTTTATGCTAAATTAAGAGTGCATCCAATGGGCCCGTAGTTCAGTTGGGAGAACGTTTGACTGGCAGTCAAAAGGTAGGGGGTTCGAATCCCCCCGGGTCCACCAA
>DAOUGB010000138.1:0-45537 GCA_034429595.1 Dehalococcoidales bacterium | reverse complement strand
CGATAAAGGTTTTTATGTCGTGGAAATAAACCCCGGCGCAAATGGTGAAAAAAGACCGGTATCTTATGAATTTCATCCCGTCAACGCCCGCCGCTTTTTGACAATAGATATTACCCTCAAGGAAGATGAACCGGACCCTACTACCGCGGTTATTGCGGCGATCAATACACAGCGGGAAAAGGTGAAAAACGCCGTCGTGCGCATGAATGTAACCATGCCGTCTTCCCTGGAAGGGCAACTCCGCGGCAGCGATATCCGGGACGCTTTAAAAGAAACCCACCAATTCGCTATTTCCCGTAATGTGTTGCGGGAGACCCGGCTGCGCATCGGCAATCACACGGCTGAAGACATTACCCCGATAGACGCCTTAAAAGCCTACCTGGAAGCGCAGAATATCCCCCAAGAACGGCGGAAAGTCCTCCTGGAATACGGCGAAAAGCTGATAGATGAAGGCTAAGCCCCCGGGCTTATCTTAATGCCTAAGTAGCCGGTTCCCCGGGCGCAGTATAATTATCCTTGGCATCCCAGATAAAGAACGAAGTTGCGACCGATATCGCCGTTACCGCCCATGCCGAGAAGGTAAACATATTATCGAAGCCGAACCTCTCGATGAGGCCACCCATGATAGGAGCGAAAATCGCGCCGGTATACTGCATCGTAAAATAATAAGCACCGTATATAGTGGAGCGGTTCTTAGCCGGCGTTTGATTCATGATAAAGACCTCGGTCACCGGCATGCGGATAGCCATGTTGGCGCCCATGATGAAAAGCACGGCGTAGAAACCAAATCCCAATGTGGCGGACTTTAGCGCAAAGATAATCAGACCGCTAATGATGCTGGTGGCAATAATTACTTTCACCGTCCCGATGCGGTCGGAAATCCAGCCGCCCAGAATCGTCCCGCCAAAGACGCCGGGGATGTACATAATCGACATCAGCATGGCAGCCCGGGCATCCGTAGTGCCTAACACATCCGTCATATATAGCGAAAGGAAAGCGTTAACGGACATACCCGCGCCACCGCCCAATATCATCATAATGAGGTAAGCAATCAGCCGGCGCTTGTAGCCAGGTTGAGGCGGCTTTTCCGCCGCGGCTCGCTGCCTGGATTTATGCACTTGAGCCATGCCACCATGCCTGGTTAAGTATATATAAAATATTAAGCCAAAGATGGCGGTAGGTATAGCCAGTATTACAAAAGGACCGCGCCATCCCCAGGCCGGCCAGAGCGACATGATGCCGCCGGCAATCAGCGGAGCGATAAAGAAGCTTGAATTGCCGCCGAGCAGATGCAAACCCAGCGCGCGCCCACGCTTTTCCGGTTCTACCGCCGCCAGTATCATCGGGGTGGAAGCGGGGTGATAGCCGCCGGTCATCAGTCCCATGATTACCAAGAAAACCAGCAGCATGATATAGTTGGGGGAAATACCAACGAGAATGCCGCCGACCGCGACGCCAAGCGTGCCTATCATGATTAATATCGCGGGGCTGATACGGTCGGCCATCCAGCCGGAAGGCAACTGCGCGGCACCACCGGAGAGCGCAAAGGCGGTGGTGACGATGGATGATTGCGTGTAATTCAAGCCAAATGCGGAACGGATAGACGGTAAAAGTGGGCCGGGTAAAGCCGTCAATAAATGATGACCAAAATGCGCCATGATGTACCATGGCAGCGTGGTCCACATAAAAGAGCGTTTTTTAGGGGGTGAATCTATAATAGGATTAGGCTGATTAATCGGAGTATCCTTTCAAAATCGGGAGCTGTATAAAAACAGCTAAATTCGATTTAATAATTTAATCAATCGGGGCTTTCCGATACATCGCGTTATGATGTTAAATTGCGACTATTATACAACCTTACGAAAACTATTACAACTTCGTTCAAGCATCGGTATTGCGGGTAGTGTATTGACAAAGTAAAATTGATACGTTACGATATATCGTAATGAACCCGGCAGGAGATTATGCCATGTTTCACCGACATCCCTTCAATTTCGAGCGGCCTTCCCGCATCTTTGAAAAAGGCGACCTTAAATACGTCATCCTCAATCTGCTTAAAGACAAACCCAGCCACGGCTATGAAATAATCCGCGCCATGGAAGAACATTTCCACGGATTTTACACACCCAGCGCCGGCAGCGTTTACCCTACCCTGCAGATGCTCGATGATATGGGCTATGTAAGCTCTTCCGAGCGGGACGGGAAAAAAGTATACACCATCACCGAAGAAGGTAAGCAATTCCTGAAGGAACAGCAGGAAGTTATCGAGAAAATCCAGTGCCAGATGAAAGACTGGTGGGGGCCGCGTGACACCGATGAGTTCCATGAGACCATCCACGAATTGAAGAAACTGGGGCAAATGGTGGGCCAAAAAGCAAATAATCTGGGACCGGAAAAATGGAAATCTATCAAAGAAATAATCGCTAAGGCCTGCCGGGAAGTAGCCGAGATACTGGATAAAGGTTAAAAAACTGGAGCCAGCGATAGGATTTGAACCTACGACCCGCGCTTTACGAAAGCGCCGCTCTACCACTGAGCTACGCTGGCGTCCTTTCAATTATATGGCTAGCGGTGCGCGTTGTAAAGACAGTAAAAATTAGTATTTATACCGCTCTTCATTAAAAATCATGGCAACAGCACGCCATTATTATCTACAGTTGTGTTTTATTTACCCTTTTCCTTATATATTTTCATTTTTCCCATCTGTTTTTAATGCCTTTTGGCGAAAAACTTGACATATTCTTATTTTAAGAGTATTATGTAATTCCCTCTCATGAGAACAGCCTGTAGAGATAGGAGAAATACTTGGGCAGGAGGTGTAAACCATGCCTAAGACGAATGGAGTACAAACGGTACTGGTAATCGAAGATGAAATCGATATCCAGAATTTCATTTCACGCGTTCTGGAATTCGAAGGCTATTGCACACTAAAAGCCGGAGATGGTAAAACCGGCTTGAAAATCATCAGCAACAATGCCGTCGACCTTATAATACTCGATATGCGTTTACCCAACATCGACGGCTGGTCCGTATTGCGCACTATAAAGCGTAACAAAGAACATGCCCGTATCCCCGTTATCGTGCTGACCGCTGTCGCCGAGGCGGACCAACGCCGCCGGGCTTTACGGATGGGAGCCAACCAGTACCTTACCAAGCCGCTAAGCGCCCTTATTCTAAGCAAAGCCATCAAGCTTATCCTGGGGAAAAAACCTCCCGTCCTTCCGATGAATGCGGAGCATGCAGTAACCTACGTATAAATCTCCGGGAGAATCTACCCGGTTTCTCCGGGGTGTAATTCTTTCAGGTTGCGTTGTAAAACGCTTCTCGGCAGGAGAACGCGCCGCCCGCATTTACAGCATTTGATACCGATATCGGTGCCCAGCCTCACTACTTCCCATTCATAACCGCCGCAGGGATGAACCTTTTTGAGTCTGACTCTGTCACCAAGTTTGATTTCAAGGATCATGACAATGTCCTAGCGGGTTGCCAGATATTCGTTAATTTTATCTCTCAATTCCAGGGCGGTTTTCCTCGCCGCCGCGGCAAAGTCTTTTCCCCGGGAAGCATAGAGTATCTGCCGTGATGAATTGATAATCGTCCTTTCACGCCCGGCATCCACCCCATACCTGGCCACGTCTCCCAGCTCCCCACCCTGTGCTCCCACACCAGGAATCAGCAGCGGCATGGCTGGATACTTTTCACGAATTATCTTCAGTTCCTGCGGATAGGTAGCGCCGACCACCAGGCCGAGATTACCGTAAATATTCCACAGACTGACCTTCTCGGCGACAATTTCAAAAAGTTTTTTAGGAACGCCGCCGACTTCAATCAGGAGGGATTGGAAATCAGCAGCGCCGGGGTTAGAGGTGCGGCAGAGGATAAACACACCGCGGTCGCGGTATTGGATAAAAGGCTCCAGCGAGTCAAATCCTAAATACGGGCTGGCGGTCATGGCATCAAAATTAAAGTGTTCAAAAAGGCTTTTGGCATAAGCTTTAGCCGTATTCCCGATATCGCCTCTTTTGGCATCGATAATTACGGGGATTTCTTGCGGGATATAATCGCGTGTTTTTTTCAGGGCATCCAGCCCGGCATTGCCCATCGCCTCATAGAAAGCGATATTGGGTTTGTAAGCACAGACCAAATCGGCGGTGGCATCGATAATCGCTTTATTGAATTCCAATACGCCTGTTTTTTCCGGCAGCAACGCCGGGTCGGTATCAAGTCCTATGCATAACAGGCTACGGTTTTTCCGGCCGGCCTGTGCCAGTTTTTCTATAAAATTCATAGCTCTCCAGAACCTTAGCAACTCTTTCCAGACGTGCTACAATCCAGGGCGCAGTTACCCCTTAACTACAAACAGCTGAAAGCTTTACACCTCTGCCTGGGTACCGGCGGCATTCAGATGCGCATTGCGGGCTTCCGGGGGCAGCATATTGGTAAGGATCTGCTCCATAGCCATGGTATGACTGCAAAGGCCCCACTTGGAGAAAAAACTGCAGGTGCAGCGCCATTTGCCGTCTTTAAAATTAACATCATAATCACTGTTCTCGCCGCGGAATTTCACTGCTAACTCTCTGAAGGTAACCCTGTCTGTTTCTTGCGCATATCTTTTAGCTTTTTCTATTTTACCGATCCAACTTGACTGCATTGGCGTTACCTCCTTTAAGCTAAAGAGCACTGACTCCGCCGAGTACAGTGCTCTAATCTTGTCCGATTTTTGGCCTGCTTTTTATCTTGAAGATTCCGGTCATATTTTAATCCTTCACAGGTTATTAAATTGTACTCTCTTTTCTTTAATAAGTCCAGCTAAAAAAACGCTTTCTCTTAAAAAAATGTCCTGTTGACCACTTGAAAAACATGATAGATAATGACCATACTATACGGGGGTGGAAAATATATGAATGTGCAAGTGCAAAGAATCGGGGTACTGACCGGCGGCGGCGATTGCGCCGGACTTAACCCGGCTATGAAATGGGTGGTCAAAACAGCCATGGACGACCCGCTCATGAAGGGTAAAAAAATCCACTATGAAGTAATGGGAATCCATGACGGGTGGCGGGGACTTTATGAAGTAGACCCGGATGACCCGCTTTCACAAATAAAGTATTTGGAGCCGCTGGATCCGGATAAGGTCAGAACATGGGACAGGCAGGGCGGGACGATGCTGGGGACCTCACGGTGGGGGCCTTATAACAGCAAAGACGAGAAAACCAGCGAACAATCCAAAAAGATAATTGAAAACATCCGGCATCTCGGGCTGGACGCGATAATCGTCCTCGGAGGTAACGGCACGCTCTCCGTAGCTCACAAGCTTTCCGAAGAAGGCGTGAATGTTATCGGCATTCCCAAGACAATCGATAACGACCTGCCGGAAACCGATTATACTTTGGGCTACGAGACGGCGCTTAACGTCATCGTTGAAGAAGTGGATAGACTGCGGACGACAGCCGGCTCGCATAAAAGGATATTCGTCGTGGAAACGATGGGGCGTTCCGCCGGCTGGCTGGCGCTCGAGGGCGGCGAGGCCTGCGGGGCTTATATCATCCTGATTCCGGAATGCCCTTACGACATAGCAAAGGTATGCGAGCTGGTAGCCAAAGGTCAAAAGCACGGCAACCGCTATGAAATCATCGTTGTGGCCGAAGCCGCCAGAGAGATGAATGGTCAGGAAATCGTTAAGAAAAAAGGCTCGGATAAATTCGGCAATCTGTTCCTCGGCGGGGTGGGCGAATACATCGCGTCCGAGATTCAAAAACGCACCGGACAGGAAACAAAAAGCATCGAACTAAGCTACCTTCAGCGCGGGGGCGCCCCCGTGGCTTATGACCGCCGCATGGGCAGGTACTTCGGGATTGCGGCCGTAGACCTGGCGGTGAAGAAACATTACGGCAGGATGGTGGCCCTGCAAAACGGAAAAATCACCTCTGTCCCGCTGGCTAAAATAGAAAACAGAACCAACATGGTCGATATCTCTATCGAGTACGACTGCGAGCGATATAACGGCCGACGCACTATCTTATAATAATTGAGGAGATTGGTTTACATGTCTAAAAATAACATCGATGCACTCATCAAAGAGGCAGTCTTTACCACCGACGCCGCAAAAAAAACTGAAATCTATCAGCAAATACGAGAGACGGCTAAAAAGGCCGGTATTTACCCCGCCAGCATCCAGAACCTTTACGAGGCCGCCGGCCAAGGGCAGTTTAAAGGCATGACCGTACCGGCCATCAACATACGGATGTTGACCTATGACGTTGCCCAGGCAGTTTTCCGCGCCGCGATGAAGAATAATACGGGAGCTTTCAGCTTCGAGATTGCCCGCTCCGAGATAGGCTATACCAAACAGCCCCCCGCCGAGTACGCCGCCTGCGTGCTGGCGGCCGCGATAAAAACCGGTTTTAAGGGCCCGGTATTTATCCAGGGCGACCATTACCAGGTACGCCGCGCCATGTACCGGGATAACCCCAACGCAGAACTCGACGATATCAAGAAACTTATCAAGGATTCGATTGAGGCCGGTTTCTATAATATTGATATCGATGCTTCAACGATGGTGGATATTTCCAAGGATGACCTGGTGGAACAGCAGGCGAAAAATTCAGAAATCACGGCGGAGATGACCAAATACATCCGCAGCATCGAGCCGAAAGGAATAACCGTATCGGTCGGGGGAGAAATCGGGGAAATCGGCAAAGGCAACAGCACCGTGGAAGACCTTGGGGCTTTCATGGACGGCTACCTTAAACTATTACCCAAAGGCACCAAAGGGATATCCAAAATCAGCGTGCAGACCGGGACCACTCACGGCGGCGTCGCCCTGCCGGATGGCTCCATCGCCAAGGTCAAACTGGACTTCAATGTTCTAAGAGATATTTCCAAGGCCGCCCGGGAGAAATACGGCATGGGCGGGGCGGTACAGCACGGCGCTTCAACACTGCCGGATGAAGCCTTCGATATGTTCCCGAAAGTAGATACGGTAGAGGTGCACCTGGCTACCGGGTTCCAGAATATCGTTTATGACAGCGCGTCATTCCCTAAAGACCTCCTCAACCGGGTATACCAGTATCTCGATGCGAACCACGCCGACGAGAGAAAATCCGGCGAGACGGACGAACAGTTCCACTACAATACACGCAAGAAAGCGCTGGGAGAATTCAAGCAAGCAATGTGGAACCTGCCGGAGTCTAAACTCAAGGCAATCATGGGCGAGCTGGAAAAACGCTTTTCCCTGATATTCCACAAGCTCAACGTAACCGATACCGTCAAGATAACCGATAAGTATGTAACCGGATAAATCCGGCTCCGTACCGCTTAAGCGCGTCTGTTTAAAAGCAAATGAAAGGCTGGATACCCTCCTAGAGAATATCCAGCCTTTTCTATATCTATAAATCCGTAATTAGTAGTACCGGTATTTATTTCTTACCGATTCTGAACATCTTGGTGCCGCATGACGGGCAGACGCCCTGTGTAGCCGGCTTGCCGTTCTTCATGGTGATGGATTTAGCATTGCTCATTTCCTTCTTGGCGCGGCACTTCACACAATATGCTTGCATGTTTCCTCCTTCCTTGAAGCTATTTGCTATAAACAATAAACCATTCACACGCTCAATGTCAAGTGCCATCCACGCTCAAATTAGATTTTTCAGGCACAAATCATTAATTTTATATCTTAAGTACTACGCGCAAATGTACAGAACATCTGATTCGTGTTCAGATATAAAAACACCTTTGCTTATGCTATAATTTATTATGGTAAACCAATGAAAGGTCAGCAGTATGAAGAAGACGGTCTTTGTTGACGGCCAGCACGGTACCACCGGCCTTAAAATACGCGAGCGTTTAAGCGGAAGAAACGATATCGAAGTCATTGAGATAGCGGAGGAAAAACGCAAGGACCCGGAAGCCAGGAAAAAACTTATCAATGAAGCGGATATCGTTTTTCTCTGCCTGCCGGATGACGCCGCCCGCGAATCCGTCAGCCTGATAAAGAGTGACAAGGTCTGTGTCATCGATGGGTCAACGGCGCACCGCGTAACGGAGGGATGGGTCTACGGGCTACCCGAGCTTAATAAAGGGCAGCGAACCCTGATAAAGAAATCCAAGAGGATAGCCGTGCCCGGCTGCCATGCCACCGGCTTTGTGCTGATGCTTTACCCGCTGGTAGCCCAGGGCATCGTGGCGCCGGACTACCCGGTTACCTGCCATACCGTAGCGGGTTACAGCGGCGGCGGGAAAGCGATGATCGCGGATTACCAGGACAAGAGCGCGCCGGACTTTATCAAGAACCCCCGCCCCTATTCCCTGGCGCTGAACCACAAGCATATCCCGGAGATGACGAAAATCGCCGGGCTGTCAAGGCCGCCTATCTTCGCGCCGACCGTGGTCAACGTATACGCCGGGGAAATCATTTCCATCCCGCTGGTGCCGGATTACCTGAAAAAGAAGATGGGGGCGGCGGAGATAAGAGAGGCTTTAGCCGAGTATTACGCCGGGGAGAAGTTCGTTAAAGTGATGCCCTATCCGGCGGACGACTACCTGAAGAACGGCTTTTTAACGTTTACGGACTGCAACGGCACGAATAACCTGGAGATATTCATCTTCGGGGGGAAAGACCGGATACTGGTCTCCGCCCGCTTCGATAACCTGGGTAAAGGGGCATCCGGCGCGGCAATACAGAACATGAACATCGTGCTGGGAGTGGACGAGAGCACCGGGCTGATATAATCGCGCCTGGCACTTTAGTCACATCTTTGCTCTACAAATGGTGTTAGGATAAGAGCATGAGCATCTATACGCACTTGGAACTTAATAAAGACGTTCCCACCCCATCCGGTTATTACAGCCCGCTTAAAGAGGTAAGGCTCAACTATAACGGGCGGGAAGTGCTCTACGCCGTCAGCCAGGCGGTCATCGAATCATCCTGCTGCGGGGCGAACGATTACGCCAGCGCCCAAGTGCCCGGCTATATCGTGGGGTGGAAGGTACAGCAAAACAAGCAGGGGATGCCGGTTTCCATCATCGAGCCGATTACCGACGAAAAAGACCGCGATGAAATCCGCAGGATAATCAGGAACAACGAGAACATCGCCCTGACGGACTTCTGGTAGGCAGAATAGACCTTAAATTCCAAATACTAACGCTAAACCCACCACCCCTATCGGTGGGTGACGCATCGCTCAACCCACCCTACTTTTTCGGCTTAGGCGGTGACTTAGGTTTTGTTTTTGCCCCGGCATCAGTTCCCGTTGCTTTTTCCACCATTTCCCGGTAAGCCTGCATTAATTGACGGGTAATATCGCCGGCTTTGCCGCCGCCGACGGGTATCGACTGGCCGGTCTCATCGCTCATACTGGTGACCGGCATGATTTCAATCAAAGCGTTGGTCATGAAAGCCTCTTCACACTGCTTGAAAATCGGCTTGCCCACCGTGCCCTCGCTTAAGCCGATGCCCAGGCCGGCCGCCAGCTCCATCACCACCTCGCGGGTGATGCCCGGAATGATGCCGCTGTTGGGCGCCGGCGTGACCAGCCTGCCCGACCTGACGAAAAAGACGTTGCTGCCGCCGCCCTCGGCGAGATAGCCGTCCTCATTCAGCAGCAGGGCTTCATCCATGCCCCTTTGAGCCGTCTCCATACGCGCCATAACGTTCAACAGGTAGTTAATCGACTTCATGGTTGAGACAACAGACTGGCGGGTGCGCCGCACCGAGGCGATGCCCACTTTAAAGCCCTCTTCATACTTTTCCTGGGTATAAGGGGTATATGGCACCGCCGTCACCAGTACGGTAGGCGCGCCGCCGGCATCCACCCACGGCAGAGCCGTGCCCTCGCCGTTGGTGACGGTAAGGCGAACGCGGGCATCATCAAGCCCGTTGATTTTCACCGTGTCCGCGCAGGCTTTTTCCAGGTCCAGCCCCGCTATCTTTTGCCCCATCCCGATAACCTGCGCCGCTTCTTTTAGCCGTTTGACGTGCCTATCCAGCAAAAACAGCTGGCCGTGATAAGCGCGCATCGTCTGGAAGAGGCCGTAGCCGTATAGAAAACCGTGGTCACTGATGGAGATATGCGCTTTAGAGCGCGGGACAAGCGACCCGTTCAAATACACAATATTTTCCATTAGTCTCCTGTAACGAACTCTATATTTTTAATCCCCCTGGATTTCCATTTTCACAGGAATGACGGGCGGGTATTTGTTTATTTGTTTTTTTAAAAATTTTTTTCACCCTTTTAGCTTTGGGTTGAAGCTGAATTGATTTTATTTGTTTTATGTTAAATCAGCTTTATCTTGAATTATAATTGTTTAGAGCTATTTTGTTTTTTGCCTCACCCTGCCCTGCAGTAAAATCCATCCCCCTATCCCCCTTCCTTTACTAAAGGAAGGGGGCGGGAAGGTGAGAGGAGCTAGCGCCCCTCTCCGCAGGCTATTCCCCCTCCGCATAATATCATCTCCCATTATTATGATTAAGGAATGTATATTAAAATCCCTCTCTTATCTCCCTTTACGTTTTATTCACCCTCACCCTGTCTCCCTCTCCCATCAAGGGAGAGGGTAAAGAGGAATAAAGAAGTAAGGGGAATATTATATTTGGGAGACGTCAATATCCCCAATTTGTGCCATGTTTCATTCTTATTATAGTTTAAAACGCAGGAAATTAGATAGGAGGCGATGTCCATCCGGGGTCATGATGGACTCCGGGTGGAACTGGACGCCTTCCACCATATCCCGCCGGTTTCTGACCGCCATGATAACGCCGTCCTCCGTGCTGGCCGAGACTTCCAGCGCGGACGGCACGTCTTCCGCGCCAATAACGAGGGAATGATAGCGCCCGACCGTCATCGGCGAGGGAAGCCCTTCAAAAATGGTCGCCCCGTCATGCCAGACCGGCGAGTCTTTGCCATGCATGGGCAGTGTGGCCCGTTTGATGACGCCCCCGTAAACGTAGCCGATGCACTGATGCCCCAGGCACACGCCGAGAATGGGGATTTTGCCGCGGAAATGCCGGATAACATCGTTGGAGATACCAGCTTCCAGGGGGGTACAGGGGCCGGGGGAAATAATGATATGGCTGGGCGCTAAAGTTTCTATCTGCTCCAGCGTAATGGCGTCGTTGCGATAGGCGACCGGCTCCCGCCCCAGCTCTCCCAGGTACTGGACGAGGTTATAGGTAAAAGAATCGTAATTATCGATGACCAGAATCACGATGTTATCTCCACGTCTTCACCGGAAGATTGCGTTAAAGCCTGTATCAGGGCTTTGCCTTTATCCAGCGTCTCAATGTATTCGGATTCCGGCTCGGAATCATAAACGATGGCGCCGCCGACCTGGAAATACGCCCGGCCGTCCTTAACGATAATCGTGCGGATGACGATATCTAAATCCATGTCCCCGTTGAAGCCGATATAGCCCAGCGAGCCGGTATAAACGCTGCGGCGGGTAGGCTCCAGCTCATCAATGATTTCCATAGCGCGCACTTTGGGAGCGCCGGTAATCGAGCCGCCGGGGAAAGTGGCTTTAAGTAAATCGATTATTCCCTTATCTTCACGCAACTGTCCTACCACCGTAGAGGTGAGGTGAAAAACAGTAGGATAGGTCTCCAGTATGGCCAACTCGGTGACCTTGACCGTACCGTAGCGGCAGACCCGCCCGATGTCATTACGCTCGAGGTCGACAATCATGATGTTTTCCGCACGGTCTTTCCTGCTCGCCAAAAGGCTTTCTCCCAAAGCTTTATCCTGCTCCGGGGTACTGCCGCGCGGCTTGGTGCCCTTGATGGGGCGCGTTTCCACCCAATCCCCCCTCACTTTCATGTACCTTTCCGGCGAGGCCCCCACGATGCTGACGCCATCGAAGTTAAAATAGCTGGCGAAGGGGGCGGGGTTAATGCGGCGGAGCCGCTGATAAAGCTCGTAAGGGGCGGTATCCAGCGCTACCTCCAGCCGCTGGGAGAGATTGACCTGGAAGATATCCCCGGAGCAGATATACTCGCGGGCGGTGGCGACGGCTTTCAGATAGCCCTCATGAGAAAAGTTGGCTTTAAGCGTCAGCTTCCCGGCCGGCGCGGATGCTTTAACATCAGCGGGGGGCGGAGCAAAGCTGACCATGTTCCGTAGTTCGCTAAGGCGTGATGCCGCCCGATGCTTTCTTGCACTTTCATCAATCTCCGGGAAGCCCGTAGAGATTAAATACGTCTTATTATCAAGGTGGTCAAAAGCGACGACGGCATCATAGAAGCATAGATAACATTCCGGCAGATTCAAATCATCGACGGCGTTGGCGGGGAGCTTTTCAATAAAGCGGCCCAGGTCATAGCTGAAATAGCCCACGGCGCCGCCGGTGAAAGGGATACCATCCTGATTTTTCTCCAGCCGGTATTGCCGGAGTAATTCCCCTAAAACGTCAAAGGGATTGCCCCGCCGTTGCTCTTCCACACCGCGGCTGATTAATGTTATGTCATCTCCTCTGCTACGCATAACGAGAAAGGGGTCGCTCCCCATGAAAGACCAGCGGCCCAGTTTCTGCGGGTCCATGCCGCTATCCAGCCAGAAGGAAAAGGGGCGCGGGGCAAACGACTCAAAGCACCAGGGGGCATCCGGCGCCATGAACAGCTCTTCAACGATGTATGTAAAAGGCATGAAAATAATGCCTTTCCGTTTTTCTCTATTGTAACAGCTTTTTAATCGCGCTGCCCAGACGCTCAATGCCAGTGCGAATCATCTTTTCGTCCGCGCAGGAGAAATTCAGCCGCATGGTGTTGGTGTCTTTTTTATTCACGTAAAAGGGGTCGCCGGGGACAAAGATAACTTTATCCTTGACGGCGATATCCAAAAGCTGGCGGGAGGACAGGCCATCCGGTAAAGCCGCCCAGAGGAACATGCCGCCTTCGGGCCGGGTATGGGTGACGCCGGGCGGGAAATATTCCTTAATGCTATTTATCATCGCTTGACACTGACGACCGTAGGATTCCCGAATGAGCTTGATATGCTCTTCGACATCATTGTCTGTCATGTACTGATAGACCAGGCACTGCACAAAATAGCTGGTATGCAGGTCCGCCGCCTGCTTAGCGACGAGGATTTTTTCCATCAACGGCTCCGGCGCCACCAGCCAGCCCAGCCGCACGCCCGGGGACACTATTTTAGAGAACGACCCCAGCAAGATAGTATTTTCCGGCAGCAACGTCTTGAAAGATGATTTAGGCGTGCCGGAAAAACGAATTTCGCCATAGGGGTCATCCTCGATCAACAGCGTACTCGTACCGTTGATGACTTCCGCGATGTCCCTACGGGTAGCCTCCGAATACGAAATACCGGAGGGGTTCTGGAAATTGGGGACGGTATACATCAGTTTAGGCTTGGTTCCGGACATAACCTGCTTAAAGAGCTTAACATCCATGCCGTCGTCGTTCATGGGGATGGGGTGGAAGCGGGGTTTATAGAGCGAAAAGGCCTGGATGGCGCCCAGATAGCCCGGCTCATCGATAACCAGGCCGTCCCCCTCGTTGAGAAAGCTTTTTCCCAAAAGGTCGATGCCCTGCTGGGAGCCGGTGGTAATCAGAATCTGGCCGGGCGGAATGTCCAGGCTTTGCTTTTCTTTATAGCGA
Source organism: Dehalococcoidales bacterium (assembly GCA_034429595.1). Lineage (GTDB taxonomy): Bacteria > Chloroflexota > Dehalococcoidia > Dehalococcoidales > RBG-16-60-22 > RBG-13-51-18. The sequence goes on along the minus strand of DAOUGB010000138.1, from coordinate 31,931 downwards.
TGGGAAATCAATTCCCTTAGCTGTTTGGCGCCTTCGGAATCGGCGTACTGGAGGACATCATTGCCGAAGACATCGAAGACTTTAGCGGCGGCGGCTTTTAGCTCTTGCACCGGAAAGAGCGCGCGGTTGGGCAGGCCGCCGGCGAAAGAGATATACGAATGGTCGAGGGCCACCTTGAGAATCTCGCGGATAAAAGACCGCGGCACATCCGCGATACGGTCGGCAAAGATACTGTCCATGATAACGCCTCCGATTCAAATAATCTAGCACAACGATAGAGAAGTAACAAGTGGCGAGGGGAAAAGGTGGAGGATGGGTAGGGTAATTGTTGCCCCCGCCTCCCCATCTCTGGTATGCTTCTAAAAGCATCAGTCATGTCAAACAATAACCCGTTCAAACCGCGGGACTACCTGAAGATAACCGCCCTGGGTTTTGCCATCACCGCTTTATGGCAGAGCCTGCACAGCATTATCCTGCCGCAGCGGCTGCTGGACTTTATACCGGAAACGCAGAAAAATACGTACCTCGGGCTTTTAACGCTGGCCGGGCTGCTGCTGGCAATGACCGCCCAGCCGATAGCCGGGAGCATGAGCGACAACTCCCGCTTCAAGTGGGGACGGCGGCGTCCTTATATATTAATCGGCGGGGCGGCAGTCCTGATACTTATCCCGGGCATCGGGCTGGCGGGCGGGTTTGCCGCCATTTTTATTGTCTATTGTCTTCTACAGGTATTCAGCAATACGGCGCAAGGGCCCTACCAGGCATTTATCCCGGAATACGTGCCGGAAAACAAGCACGGGAGGGCCAGCGGGGTCAAGGCTTTACTGGAGGTAACCGGCGGGGCGGTAATGGTGTATATTTCCAGCCTCTTTATCGACCGCTATTCCGCCGGGGAAGGCGCGGGGTGGCTGTGGCTGGTGCTGGGGATACTTATCTGCGTCTTCGCGGCGGCGCTGGCCATTACGCTGTTCACCGTCCGCGAGCAGCCGAGTAACGGCAATAATACACGGATACCAATTTCCCCCGGCCTGCTGCGGACGCTGAAAACGGCGCTGACCAGCCCGGTAATGCGGTGGTTCCTGGTATCCCGGCTGCTCATTTACATGGCTTTTACCACCATCCAGCAGTTCGCTCTGTATTTTTTGAGCGACGTGATAGGGGTGACCAATCCCGCCGAGGCGACCGCCCGCTTCCTGGTGATAGCGGTGGCGGGTATGCTGCTCTGCGTGTGGCCGGCGGGCTATCTTTCGGATAAAATCGGGCGGAAATCCATTTCCATCGCGGCGGGGCTGCTGGGAGCGCTGGGCATCGGCATCATCGCAGTCTCCACGGAATACAACACGATACTCTGGGCGGCGGGCATCATCGGGGTGGCGATGGGGACTTTCAACAGCGCCAACTGGGCGCTGGCGACCGACCTGGCGGCCAAAGGCGAGGAGGCGCGCTACCTGGGCATCGCCAACGTGGCTACGGCCGGGGGCGCCGCCCTGGCGAGGGCCATCGGGCCGGTGATAGACTTTTTCAACGGTCGGCAGGCTTTGCTGGGCTATGACGTGATGCTGTGGGCGTGTATCGGCTATTTCGTCACCGGGGCGCTGCTGATATTAAAAATCAAACGCCGCGCTTAACCGAACCAGGGCAAGGCCTTGAATCCCAGCGAGCCGAGATAAGCGACGACGATATATGACGCCGTCCGGCCCAGCCAGGCAGCCAGGAAAAATCTCCAGACCGGCATACGCAATGCCCCGGCGATAATCCCCACCACGTCAAAGACAAACGGGAAAGCGGACAGGAGAAAGATGGCGATCCAACCGCGTTTCTTTACCCAACCCTCAACCCGGTTGTACATATTATTTTTAGAGAGCAAGCCGCGGCCGCTCCGCCCGGCAATATACCCGGTCATTTCCCCGATGCCCGCCCCGAGACCTCCCGCCAGACCCACGACCCAAGGCATAGGCAGCGTTGCGCCCAACGCCAGGATAATGGTCATGTTGCTGACCGGGATAATAACCGTGGCATTCAAGATAACGCTGACGACAAAAGCCCCAAGATAACCATAGCTCTTAAGCTCTTCAAAGAAATCAGGGTGCTGCAAATAAACCAGCCCCACCGCTACGATGATACCCAGGGCAAGAACGAGGCCGGCCAGCGGCTTGATTCTTTTTTTAAGCCAGGCCAATATGCCTGTTTTTTCCGGTTTTAAGGGGGCTATTTCTTCCATATGTCATCTATTATAACATTTTTCCAATAACTAGAACGTTTAAAATGTAAAGAGGTTAGCTGTAATATCAAATACAAGGCGAACGGAAGACGTTTGCCGCAAACTTGTGTTCCCTACCGGCAAAAGTTATAATATTCACATCTGGAAAGGAGACACTGCCATGCCGTCTTATGCGTATTTTCAAAAGAAAATAGTACCGTTGGAAGAAGCGAAAATAGGGATTATGACCCACTTCATCCATTACGGCACGGGGGTATTCGAGGGGATACGGGGCAACTGGAACGCCAAGCAAAAGCAGACCTATATTTTCCGCATGAAAGAGCATTACGAGCGTCTGGCTAACGGCGCCAAGGTGCTGAAGATTAATTTGCCGCTTTCCGTTGACGAGATGTGTAAGAAAACCATAGAACTGGTGGCCAAATGCGGCTTCCAGGAAGATTTATACATCCGCCCGGTAGCCTACACCAGTTCCCAGCAGTTAGGCGTGAAACTGCACGGCCTGGAGCATGATTTGTTTATCTTCGCGTTCCCGTGGGGACCTTACCTGGATAAAGACATGGTGCACTGCGGCGTTGCCTCCTGGCACCGGCCGGAAGACAATGTAATACCGCCGCAAATCAAGGCCACCGGCATTTACATCAACAATGCTTTAGCCAAGACAGAGGCTATCGAGAACGGGTTTGACGAGGCCATTATGCTGGCGCCGGACGGGCATGTTTCCGAGGGCAGCGGCGAGAATATCTTCCTGGTGACGGGCGGCAAAATCGTCACTCCGTCCACGAACAATAACATCCTCATGGGCATCACCCGCGCCACGGTCCTGGAATTATTGAAGAATGAGATGGGCGTAGAGGTAATCGAAAGGTCTATCGACCGGAGCGAACTATACATCGCTGACGAGTGCTTCCTGACCGGCACGGCGGCGCACGTAACCCCGGTGAACGAAATAGACCACCGCAAGGTGGGCAACGGCGAGATAGGCCCGATTACGGCCAAATTGCAGGAAATCTACGCTAAAGCCATCCGCGGGGATAACCCCAAGTATATGCACTGGTGCACGCCGGTATATAAGAAGTAGTTAGCAGTTAGCAATTCGGGAGGGCGGGTAAAAAACCCGCCCTTTTTTATTCGTATTCGTTCCAAAAAATTTTTTTACTACCTTTAGCTTTGGGCTGAAGCTGATTCGTTTGGTATTCGTTTACCAGTCTATTATGTAAAGTTGGCTTCAGTTCAATAATCCGGTGATTATTCACTATATAGCCTTTATACCCCCAAAAACACACTTCATATAAACCGACCACCGAGTATGCTTTGAGAGTATAAAACAAAAAGCTAATATTTGTAAATAGAAAAATGTCGTACTTTAAGCAGGGTTATCTTATAGAGAAAAAGCTACCCTACCGGCTTTAGACCGTTAGCCCGCCGCACGTTATTAATCGTGGCGATAATGCCGTCCCGCATCTCCCACTGCTGGTAGAACCCCAACTCCTCCTCGATGCGGTCAGTAGCGTACTTGCAGGTCATAATCGTGTGGCTGGCCGATTTCTCCAGCGGCAGCAGGTTTATCTCCGCGCCCGGCAAGACACGGCGGACAACATCCGCCACCTCCTGTACGGTGTGAATCCGGCCCATCACGGAAAAAGCTTTGGTCTTCAGTCCTTGAGCTTTGGCGGCCATGACGGTAGCCCGGGCGGCATCATCCACATACGTCCAGCCCAGCACGTTATCCGCGGCGGCGGGCACTTTACCAGGTTCACCCAAAGCCGGGTTATAGACCATCTGCCGCATGATAGCCGCCGTTCTCCCGTTGGTCTGGCCGGCGCCATAGACCATGACAAAGCGTAGCGCAGTGATGTCTAAGCCAAAGCGGCTGATATAGTGGCTGGCCAAAAGCTCATCGAAAGACTTGGCCGCCCCGTAGAGGTTCTGGGGATAATGCGGCGCATCGTTAGGGATGTATTCTTCCCGATACATCGTGCCCGGCCCGAAGACGGAGCCGGAGCTGGCCCAGACGACTCGCTTTATACCGAGGAACCGGGCGGCTTCAAAGACACTGGCGGCGCCTTCAAGGTTGACACGGACGCCCAAAAGCGGGTTAGCCTGAAATTCCAGTATCATCACGGCGGCAAGGTGAATAATTTTCTCTACTTCATTATCGCGGAGGGTTTTAATCAGCAGCGAAAAATCGGTAACATCACCCTGGACTATTTTGACGTTCTTTGCTATGTCATCGCGGGTAAGCAATTGTTCCAGAAGATCCGCGCGGGGAAAACAATCGTAGATAATAACCTTTTCACCTTCACGCACCAGGTCGCGCACAACGTGGGAACCGATGAACCCGGCGCCTCCGGTAACGAGACAAGTCATAACTTACCTCCGAGCAGTTCCGTGCAATGACAGGCACGTACAATGAAAGGCTGTTGCCTGGTTTTACCTTCAGGAAATTTCAACAGGTCTTAGCCGCACTGCCGGACAACCGCCACCACCCTGCCCTGAATCTCCACGTTATCCGGGCGCACATAGATGGGCTGCATCTGGCTGTTGGCAGGCTGTAAACGCACTCTATCAGGTTCAACGTAGACTTTTTTCAGCGTTACTTCTTTTTCCGACTTCAGCCATACGGCAGCCATCTCACCGTTGGATACGGAACTGACGGGCTGCATCAGGACGATATCGCCATCGTTAATCAAAGCGTCAATCATGGACAGGCCTTTGACACGGAGCGCGTAGATGTTTTCCCGGCCACCGGTCAACTCGGCAGGGACATCCATCGTTTCCGATACGGCGGCGATATCCCAGGTTTCCGGCGTGGGGGTGGGAATGGGAGCACCGGCGGCAATGATACCGACGACCGGCACGGAGACCGTCATTTCCGCGGTGGCGGAGCGGTTAATCAGCTTGATGCCGCGGGAAACATCCGCATGGCGTTCCAGGTAACCGCGACTTTCCAGAATATTGAGATTATAATCGACAACCGAGGTAGAGCTGATACGACAGGCGTTCTGGATTTCCCGAATCGAAGGGGGGTACCCCTTGCTCGACAGAAAACGGTCAATATAACCGATAATGCGTTTCTGTTTATCCGATAGTTTTTTAGCCATTTTCCGTATCACCCGAACGGCGAAAGAACACCTGTTCTAACTATATAATAATCATGGCCGGATGTCAAGAAGCCATAAAAGAAATACAGCAATAAAGGAGCGGTTTAGATGTGAAATCAGGAATACCGGCTAGGCGTCTTCGATGGCGTCACAGGCGTCTACGGGCCGGCTGTGCATCAGATTTTCCAGCGCCAGTTTATCCATTTCCAGCTGGACCGGTATGGGATATTCCCCGGTAAAACAGGCCAGGCAGAAATTATGCCGCGGCAACCCTACCGCTTTAATCAGGCCTTCCACACTTAAGTAGCCGAGGGAATCCGCCCCGATAAATTCACAGATTTGCGGGATAGTCTTCTGGGCAGCGATAAGTTCCCGACGCGTGGCCATATCCACGCCGAAGAAACAGGGGTACTTGATGGGCGGGGCACAAATGCGCATATGGACTTCTTTAGCGCCGGCCTTGCGGAGCATTCTGACCACCTGGGGAGTGGTGGTGCCGCGGACGATAGAATCATCCACGACCACGACACGCTCGCCATCCAGCACCTGCGGCATGGGGTTAAATTTAACTTTAACGCCGAGGTCACGCATACGCTGGTCCGGCATGATGAAGGTACGCCCCACGTAACGGTTTTTCATCAGCCCTTCCACCACCGGGATGCCGGATTCCCGGGCATAGCCGGTGCCGGCGGCGGTAGCCGAATCAGGCACACCCATAACGATATCGCCGTCAATGGGATGCTCTCTAGCCAGACCCGAGCCCATCGCCAGCCGCGTATTATATAAAAGCTTACCGCTAATCAGGCTGTCCGGACGGGCAAAATAGATATATTCAAAAATGCAGGTGGCTTTTTGGGAGGAATCTCCGCGGAAGCTCTGGACACCATTATCATCAATTTTGACTATCTCATCCGGCTCAATTTCCCGGACGAATTCCGCGCCGATGTGGTCTAAAGCGCAGGTTTCCGACGCTACCGCCCAACCGTGGTCGACCTTCCCAAGGCACAAAGGGCGCACGCCGAAAAGGTCACGCACCGCATACAATTCCGCCGGCGTGAGAATTACCAGAGAATAGGCGCCCTTGATGCGGCGCATGGTATGCCTTATCTTTTCCACCCAGTCTTTGCCGGGCGCTGCAAGTATGAGATTAGCGATGACCTCACTATCAGTGGTGCCGTTAAAGCGGTAGCCCTGCCCGACCAGCTCCTGATAAAGGTGTTCCGCGTTAACGAGGTTGCCATTATGCGCCACAGCGATAGAATCGGCCCCATTACTCACTAAAATGGGCTGGGCGTTGCTGGCGCGGCTGGAGCCGGAAGTGGAATAACGGTTATGGCCGATGGCCATCCGTCCGGTGAGATTTTTAAGCGATGCTTCTGTGAAAACGGTGGAGACACGCCCCATGCCGGTAAATATCCTGATTATTTTACCGTCCGAGGTGGCAATACCAGCGCTTTCCTGACCGCGATGCTGGAGGGCATATAAGCCATAAAAGGTTAGACGGGATACATCTTCACTGGGTGAATAGATACCAAAAACGCCGCAAGACTCGTGCAAGATCAAAAACCTCTGTAAAAGTTCGTCTTGACTTAGTTCTCTATTTTGATTATAGCCCAAACCGCCCGGCGGGTCAATTTAGAGGGGTAATGCATGTAATAGCAAAAGGGCGGGTTTGAAACCCGCCCCTAACGTAAAATTATATATACCTGCCGACAGCCTTGGCAATGACCTGGAGCTCTTCCATCAGGCGCTTAAAATCAGAGGGGGAGAGCGATTGCAGGCCGTCTACCAGCGCTTCCTTGGGGTTGGGGTGCACCTCGATAATCAAGCCGTCAGCGCCGGCGGCTACCGCCGCTTTAGCGATAGCCGGGACGAGCGAATAATGGCCCGCCGAGTGGGAGGGGTCAACGATAACGGGGAGATGGCTGTTCCTTTTAACGACCGGTATGGCGGAAATATCCATGGAGAAGCGGACGCTGTCTTCAAACGTCCTGATGCCGCGCTCGCAGAGAATTACCTGGTCGTCACCTTCCGCCAGCAGGTAATCAGCGGCGGTAAGCCATTCCGTAAGCGTACAGGAAAAACCACGCTTCAGGACCACAGGGCGCTTGCTCCTGCCAGCATTAGTCAAAAGAGCAAAGTTCTGCATGTTGCGGGAGCCTATCTGAAGCATATCCGCGTAAGAAGCCACGAGGTCAACATCCTGGGTATTCACCACTTCCGTGACGACCGGCAAGCCGTATTCATTTCTGGCTTTGGCCAAAAGCTCAAGTCCCTTGGTCTGCAAGCCCTGGAAACTGAAGGGAGAAGTGCGCGGTTTGAAAGCCCCGCCGCGCAGGACGGCGGCTCCGGCCTTTTTGACCACGCTGGCGGCTTTCATGAGCTGCTCTTCGCTTTCCACGGCACACGGGCCGGCCATGACAATAATGCGGGGGCCCCCGATTTCCACACCGCTGCACCTGACGATGGTATCCCTGGGCTTAAACGCCCGGGAGGCCAGTTTATAAGGCTTCATGATGCGGGTGACGCTTTCCACGCCGGGCAGCACGGCAAAAACATCCGTGGGAATCTGGCCGGTATTGCTGCCCAGGATAGCGACCACGGTCTTATCCGTGCCAATGTTCAACTGGACTTCCAGACCCAAAGATTCCGCCTTCAGCACCACATCATTGACTTCTTTTTTGGTGGCTCCCGTTCTCATTTCAACTATCAAGGTCTTTTACACTCGTTTCTTATAGATTGCCCGTTGCCGATGGCTTTTACACATAAAATGATACCGTAGCTGAAATCATGCGTCAAGATGAACGAACGATGGCAAAGCCGGTACCCAAGGCGAACGGACTACGTTTGCCCGCTTTCTCCAGCTCCGGCGGCACCGCGTTTCAGGGAAAGGATGAACAGCCTGACAGCGGCCACTTCCACCCAGAGAATCATGTTGGCGACCAGCAGGCGTTCCGCCAAGCCGAACCAGCCGCTCCCTTCCTGGAAAATCCGGGTGAGCACCAAAAGTACCAACGCCAGATAAAAAGTTATCCGGGTATAACGATAAAGGTCTTTCCAGTTAGCGTCCCGCTTGATACTGGGCAGGAAACATAAAACAGCCACCGGGAATAACGTAAAGGCGGTGGTAGCCATATAGCCGTGAATCCTGCCTTCCGTGGTGCGTTCCACGCCAACAGGGTCAGTATGGAAAGCGCCGATGAGCAACATGGCAAAACCGAAGAAAACAAAAATACCGATGCCCAGATGGAACCACTTTGCCCTTTTGACGTTGAATAGAAGACCGGCCGTAAATATCTCGACGAGGAGCCCGAGGGCAAGAAAGCCGATAGTCTGCAACCAGCCGATATTGGTCAACGCCAGGCTGCTGATGGAATTCTCAATCATATCATAATCAGGGTTGGAGAGGCCGGCCGTAAGGTCACCGATGGTCAGCATCAAAGGCCCCACCACACCGGCGACCGCCAAGGCGGTGTGAACATTCCATTTAGAGAAGAAGACCACCGATTCATGTTTGTATTCGTGCAGCCAGGTCTTCAGCGTAGCAGTATTAATTTTTATTACCATCAGCATCCAAGATAACGTCCACGATGCCGGAACGCTATGACTTATATGTATCTTTCTCTTGGGAAAAAGCTATTTCGTGCCCATCGGGACAAATATCTCACCGGTAACCGGATAGACAATTTCCAGAAAAACGGTGGCGGCAGTTTTAGCGGCAGTTTTACCAGCGCCGGCAGCAGTCAGTTTCAACGTATAGGCTTTACCCTGGGAATTACTGGCAGTGAAAGAGAAGCGGTCCGAGGTGACAAACTCCGTATCCTCATCCGCCGGCTGCGATTCATATATCAGCGATTCTCCGGTAATCTGGAAGGTCAGACCATTCCCCTTTTCCAGGTAAAAGAATCCTTCCACTTTATCGCCGGCAGAGAGGGTCAGCATTATCGAAATAGCAGCATCCAGTTCAATTTCCAGCTGCTTCACAGCCCATGTTTCGTTAAGCACAGCCTGACGCACCTGTTTGACACCAGCCGCCGGCGTGGTAGTAGCCGCAGTAGTCGCGGATGAGGAGGAACACCCCACCACCGTGAGCAAAGTAAGTACAGCCAACATCACGAAAATTTTCTTCATCATTGCCGATACCCTCTTGCAGCTTTTTATTCTAGCGTACAACGAGTACCGCCAATAGTCAATGGCATTTAGTCGCGAAATAAAAGGGGCCGATAACCGCGGAAAGTTCACAACACGTTTCCCGGCGGGCGCGCAGACAGAAAAGCCGCCTCCGATATTATCCTGTTAAGCGCTCGGGGTTGGGCACGCCCAAAGCTTTACCGACGTACTTTTCCGCCACCAGCCGGAAATGATAGCCGTAGATAGCCAGTTTCACGGCTACCGGCAAAGACCGGGGACGCTTAAACATCGTGGAGAACATGAGCTTCCAGTAATACCGCTTCCCCTTTCCCACAACGCCGAGTACCCAGAAAGCTTTCCACAAAGTCTGGATATAATCAAACCGGATATCCCCTACCTTGACCCTGGGCGGTTTGAAATCTTTCAGGAACGTGTTGATGCGCTCGTAATACTGCCGGGAGGAATAGATAGTTTTAAGAATGCTTTTGTAGCCGCTGATAAGAGTCTGATATTTCATCTTGGGGATGAAGTTACAGGCAGTGTTGCTGCCGTCAAAACCACCGAGGATGCGGTTCTCTTTCTTTAAACGGTGATACAAACGCGTGCCGGGGGGAGCGTTCAACAGGCCGACCATGGCGGTAACGATGCCGCTTTTCTGGATGAAGTTTATCTGGGTCTTGAAGATAGACAAAGGGTCAGAATCAAAGCCGACGATAAAGCCGCCCTGCACTTCCAGCCCTTTATTGTGGAGCTTTTTCACCGCGGCATGTAAATCACGGTTGCGGTTCTGGCTCTTGGCGCATTCCGCCAGGCTGTCATCATTAGGGGTCTCAATGCCGACAAAGACGGCATTAAAGCCGGCGGCAACCATCAGGTTCATCAGTTCTTCATCATCAGCAAGATTGATGGAAGCCTCCGTATTCAGCGGGAACGGCTTCTTTTTACCCTTGCGCCACTCGATGATAGCGGGCAGGATTTCTTCCTTGAGTTTGTTCTTGTTGCCGATAAAGTTATCATCAACGATAAAGACGCCGCCGCGCCAGCCCTGGCTATAGAGGCTATCCAGCTCGGCAATCATCTGCTCCCGGCTCTTAGTGCGGGGCCGGTGGCCATTGAGCAGGACGATATCGCAGAATTCACAGTTGAACGGGCAGCCGCGGGAGTACTGGATACTCATGGAAGAGTAGTGCTTCATATCGATAAGCGACCACATGGGCAAGGGTGTTGAACTGACTTCCGGCATAACTTCACTTTGATAGAGGCGGCGGGGATTGCCTTTGGCCAAATCCGCCAGGAATTCCGGCAGAATAGCTTCCGCTTCTCCCAATACCAGATGGTCTACATCCGGAAAGCCGTCCGGCTCCATGGTAAAGAGGGGCCCGCCGGCGACGGTCTTAACGCCAAGCTCGCGGCAGCGGGAGATGACCTCATTGACGGACTCTTTCTGGATGACCATAGCGCTGATAAATACCATTTCCGCCCAGCGGATATCATCATCGGTAAGGCGGCGGACGTTCATATCAACGACCCTTTTCTCCCACGCCTCCGGGAGCATGGCGGCCACGGTGAGAAGACCAAGGGGCGGATAACTGCTTTTCTTGGACACGAATTTTAACGCGTGCTTGAAGCTCCAGAAGGTGACGGGATATTGCGGATAAACAAGGAGAATTTTCATTAGACGTTCCTTCATTACGATAGCGTAATTATGTTAAATATATACTTCCATTATAACACGTTTGATGTTAAGGGAGTGTTAAGAAGCCACAGCAAATGGTTGTTATTTTTAAGTTGTGAGGATAACAGAAGGAGAGAAGTATGGAAGGAATGAGGGGAAAATGGAACTTCACCCTCCCCACGTATATTGCCCCGCGGGGAGGGGACTTTTCACTCCGCTAACTAAATATTACGCCTTTATCAGGCAGTGTTTACGCGCCGAGAATCCCGAATATGCTGAAGCCGGCTATCGCCATGACAATGATGGAAATAACAACACTTACCACACCTAAAATTATACCGGCGGTGGCCATCCCATTGCCTTTAAGGCCGGGGTCTTTCTTGATTTTGCCCCTGGCGATAACCCCGAGGACGATGGCGGCAATGGATACAAGTAAAATCGGATTAAAAATAAAACTAACGATACCGGCAACCAATGAGCCTACCGCCAGACCGTTGCTTTTTGTTCCGGCGGCTGCCGGTGGAGCTGTTACGTATGGTGCCGCTGCGGGTGGCGGTGGCGCCGCAGCCCCGGGAGCGGCCGCGCCGCAGTTCTGACAAAAAGCGCTTCCTTCATCGATTTGCGTGCCACACTTTGCGCAATAAACCACGACTTTTCCTCCTTAATTACCCTTTTTCCTTTATCCTATTCTACCACTTAATGTCAAACCCTTTTTAATACCTCTTCCAGCACCTTGCGCCAATCTTTACCCAAACGCTTATAGTTTACCCTCATCTGGGTATGCCCGATATATAGCTGGTCGCGGTAGGAGCGGAGAGACACGAATTTTAAAACGTCAAACGGCAGGCCATGAAAACGCCGGATGACGATATTATCGTCTTCCGTAGAAATAGATTCGATGCCGGCTTTAGCCCCCAGCCCTTTTATCTTTAAAGCGTAAAGCAGGTTCATCACCTCCGGCGGCGGGGTGCCAAAGCGGTCAGTGTATTCTTTTTGAATATCCTCCAGCTTATCCGCCTCGTCAACATCGCCGAGTTTACGGTAAAGCTCCAGACGGGTATCCACGTCTGAAACGTATTTTTCCGGGATAAAGGCGTCCAGCGGCAAATCAATGGTGGGCGGGGGAAGTTTGGGCGGCGGCTTCTCTTTACCTTCAAAAACGGCCTTTTGCTCCTCGACCGCCTCCGCCAGCAGTTGGGTATACAGGGCAAAACCGACGGCGGTAATATGGCCGCTTTGGCGAGGCCCCAAAAGCGTACCGGCGCCGCGGATTTCAAGGTCGCGCATGGCGATGGTAAAGCCGGCGCCGAGCTCCGCCGCCTCATAAATGGTGCGAAGGCGCTTATGGGCCAGCGGCGTCAGGCGCTTGCCGCCATCATAAAGCAAATAACAGTAGGCCAGGTTGGCGCCCCGCCCTACCCGGCCGCGCAACTGGTAAAGCTGGGTGAGGCCGAACTTATCCGCCTTGTTGATAATCATCGTATTGGCGTTGGGCATATCGAGGCCGGACTCGATAATCGTGGTGCAGATAAGCACGTCAATCTCGCCTTTGGAGAAGGAGGTCATGACTTTTTCCAGCGCTTCTTCCGGCATCTGGCCGTGCCCGATAGCGATACGCGCTTCCGGCACCAGCCGGCGCAGGTCTTCCGCGATGACGGCGATGCTCTGCACGCGGTTATGCACGAAGAACACCTGCCCGTTGCGCTCCATTTCCCGCAAAATAGCCTCGCGGACCAGGTGGTCGTTATACTCGGCGACATAGGTCTTGACGGGGAGGCGGGCTTCCGGCGGGGTTTCCATCGTGCTCATATCCCGCACGCCAACGAGCGACATGTGGAGGGTGCGGGGAATGGGGGTGGCGCTTAAAGTCAGGACGTCCACCTCCTGACGCATCTTTTTTAAGTATTCCTTATGGTTGACGCCGAAGCGCTGCTCTTCATCAATGATGAGCAGACCAAGGTTTTTAAAGATAATATCCTTCTGGATAAGGCGGTGCGTGCCGATACAGATATCCACGGCGCCCGCCGCCAGACCATCAACAACGGCGCGCTGGTCACGGTCAGAGCGGAAGCGGCTTAAAACCTCCACTTTGACCGGGAAAGCTTCCAGCCGTTCCGAAAAAGTCTCGTAGTGCTGCTGGGCGAGAATGGTGGTGGGGACGAGCACGGCTACCTGCCGACCGTCCATGACGGCTTTGAAAGCGGCGCGGATAGCGACCTCCGTTTTGCCGTAGCCGACATCACCGCAAACGAGGCGGTCCATGGGCTTGGGCTTCTCCATATCCTCTTTAACGTCTCGCTGGGCTTCCAGCTGGTCCGGCGTTTCCACGTAAGGGAAAGCGGCTTCCATCTCCTGCTGCCAGACGGTATCACGCGGGAAAGCGTGGCCAGGCACGACCTCCCGGGCGGCGTAAAGCAGCAAGAGGTCACGGGCCAAAAGCTCGGCGGCTTCTTTGGCTTTCTGGCGCGTTCTGACCCACTCCTGGGTGCCAAGCCGGCTCAACACCGGGGTCTTATCCCCCGCGCCGACATAGCGGCTGACGCGGTCAATCTGGTCAGTGGGGACATACAATACATCATTACCGGCATATTGCAGGATGAGATATTCCTTATCCGTGCCGACGGTATTCAACATGGTCGTGCCGACGAATTTGCCGATACCATGCTCCACATGCACCACAAAATCTTCCGGGACAAAATCCATGGTGATTTTGCGGCGGGGGGCGGCGCGCTTTTTAACGATACGGCGGTGTTTGACGAAGCCGAATATCTCCGCATCCGTGAAGAGGTAAGTATCATCCGCCATGACCCAGCCTTCCGGCAGAGAGCCCTGTACCAGCACCATCGTGCCAGGCTCCGGCAACTGCGTGACTGCTTCCACGGGAGCGACAATAATATCCTGCTCATCAAAAAGCTCGGAGAGGCGGCTGGACTGGTGGCTAACGACGATAACGCGCTTTTGCTGTCCCAAAAGCTCAAGCGTCTTGCCGATAAATAAAGGCAGCTTGCCGGTGTAGCCGGGGGCGGAAACAAAGCCCAACCCCTCCTCCATACCCCAAGCTTCCAATCTTAAAGATTTCCGGCTCCTAATCCCTGCTTCCAATTCTTCCCAGGTAAAATAAGGTACGGGGAAATTGACGGGCAATTCACCGCGGTCTATTTTCTCCGAACGCAGCTGGACGGCTTCAGCGTCCAGTTCGCCGGCAACCTGCGCAACTACCGAAGGCTCATCAAGCACCAGTAAGGCATCCGGCGGGAGGTAATCAATAATTTTGCCGCTGTTAAACAGCGGGGCGTAAAATTGCGCCTCGCGGGTAAGCTGGCGGCCAAGCAACATCTCTTTATCATGCCGGAACTGGTCTTTAACCTCCGCGCTGCAGCCTTTATAATCCAGCCCGTCAAGGGCATCTTCCAGGGATTGTTTACTGAAGCGCCAGGGGGCCAGCAACTCGGCGGCGGGGCCGACTGCCACGGAGGGGACATTGCCGACCGACCGCTGGGTGGCGGGGTCGAAGGTGCGGAGGCTATCGATAGCATCGCCGAAGAACTCAAGCCGGACGGGGAGTTCGGCGGTGGGGGGAAACACATCGATAATGCCGCCCCGGTGACTCATAGTGCCCGGCATCTCAACGATATTTTCCAGCCGATAGCCCATCGCTTCCCAGTTACCCAATAACTTGAAAGGCTCGATAGTCATGCCAAGTTTGACAGTATGGCAAACCGAGGTAAAATCCGCATAAGGGGTGGTGCGGGACATCAGCGCCGCCGCAGAGGCTACTACCAGCGGCGGCATTTGATTGTCTGCGCTATGAACACAGCCAACGAGCGCGGAAAGCACCTGAATTCTTTCCATGCCGGTGGTAGAGTCCGGCGCCAGGCGCTCGTAAGGCAGGACATCAGGCTCCGGGAAAAGCAGCGTCCGCCCGGCACTGCACCAACCTAAAAGCTGTTCATGAAGTTTACGGGCATGCTCCGGCTGCGCCGTCACCAGCAGCACCGGCACCCGCAGGCTTTCATATAAGGCGGCAACAAGGTAAGGGCGGGCGGCATCCAGCACCACGATAGCAGTATCATGCTTTTGTTTTAGATCAGCCAGGAGACGGGAATAACCGTTAACCTGCCCGAGCAGCCGCAGCAATTTATCCAGTTGGGCCATTTTTCTCCAAACACCTATAGGGCTCGTCCTTTAAAAAGGGCCAGCCCTTGCCGTTAGCATTTTAGCACAGGCAGGCAGATAAGAACAGTTATTCTTAAAAAATATCCGTTAACTTTGTTCAATCTGTTTCCGCATATGCTATAATGTTACGGACGATTTTTCCAGCTATGAATAAAAGCAGCAAAAAGCAAAGGAATCCCGCGCTGAAGTACCGGCGTATCGTGGTGAAACTGGGTACACGGCTACTGACCGGCAGCAGTAAACAGCACCTCGATATAGAAGTGATGTCTAACATCACACGGCAGATAGCCAAACTGCACGCGCAGGGCGCCCAGGTGGTAATCGTCTCTTCCGGGGCGGTAGCGGCGGGGCGGCACAGGCTGGGCATCGAGGGGGCAGTGAAGGGCATCCCCTATAAACCGGTGCTGGCATCGGTGGGGCAGAGCCGGTTAATGAACACCTACGAGCAGTTATTCGACCAGCATCACATAACCGTAGCGCAGGCATTATTGACCAAATCAGACATCGCCGACCGGGCGGGTTATCTTAACGCGCGCAATACCCTCCTGGCTTTAATGGAATTCGGCGTTATCTGCATCGTGAACGAGAACGATGTGGTTTCCGCCGACGAAATCAAAGAAAACAAGTTCGGGGAGAACGATATCCTCTCGGCGATGGTCGCCAATTTAATCGACGCCGATTTACTGATGATATTAAGCGACACCGGCGGGCTGTATACCGCCGACCCCAGAAAAGACCCGGAGGCACAGCTTATCCCGCTGGTGAAAAAAATCGATGCTTCCATCAAACGCCTTTGCTCGGATTCAACCAGCGGCATGGGCACCGGCGGTATGATAACCAAGGTAGAAGCCGCCAAACTGGCTATATCTTCCGGCGTGCGGGTAGTAATCGCCGCCGGGAAAGAACCGGAGATAATTCTGAAACTGGCGGCCGGAGACACGCGCGGGACGCATTTCCTGCCCATGATAAGCCACATGGAAAGCCGGCGGCGCTGGATGGTCTCCGGACTCTGTACACGGGGCAAGCTGATAGTAGATTCCGGTGCGACTTTAGCACTGAAAAAGCAAAACCGCAGTCTGTTGGCAGCGGGCATAAAAAGTACGGAAGGGAAATTCGGGCGGGGCGATATTGTAGCTATCTTTGACGCCGAGGGCACACAGATAGGCTGCGGCATCGCTAATTACAGCTCTTACGATATAAATATTATCAAAGGGGCCCAATCGAACAAAATAGCCGGGTTAGTAGATGTCGATTACGGGCCAGAGGTAGTACACCGCAATAATCTTGCACTACTGGAAAGAGAGGAACAAGGTGCCAACAGGCAAACTCTACAACTCGCTCACGAATGAACTCATCGTAAATGTAAGCTACAATTTTCAGCACGAAGAAGAACACCGGTGGTGGGGGGAACTCACGACAATAGAATACAAGCAAATCAAAGACGGCGGGACTTACGTCATCGAGCTGGAAAACGGTAAAAAAGCCCGCTGCGCCCTGAAGAAACGGGTCAACCGGGCCGTAACGAGCCTCCCGCCGCGTTATGTATTCCATTTCAGCGGCAGCGCAAGGTTCGAGTAAAAAAACCTGGACATAAAAACAGGGGACCCAGTTTTGGGGGAAAGAATAATGGGGGTGGAGGATAATATGAAAAACGCCATCGATGATTTGAAAACCAAAGCCAGGGCGGCCAAGGTTGCTTCCCGCCGCCTGGCTTATACGCCGACGTATGTCAAGAACAAGGCTTTGAGAAATATAGCGGAAGATATCCTGTTAAGAAAGGATGAAATTCTGGCCGCCAACCGCAAGGACTACGCAGCGGCGCGGGCGACCGGCTTCGGCGCAGCGATGCTCGACCGGCTGATGCTGGATGACAGCCGCCTCGAAGGGATTGCGGCGGACACGCGCACTGTCGCTGATTTGCCCGACCCCATCGGCGATACATTCGATATGCGCACGATGCCCAACGGGCTGCAAATAGGGAAAAAGCGCGTGCCCATCGGCGTCATCGGGGCAATATACGAAAGCCGCCCCAACGTGACGATAGATATCGCCTGCCTGTGCCTGAAATCCGGCAACGCCGTTATCCTGCGGGGAGGCAAAGAAACCATCAATTCCAATACGGCCATCGTGAAAATAATCCAGGAGGCCGGCAAGCGGGCGGGCATGCCGGCAGGCTGCGTACAATTCATCGATAATACCGACCGCACGCTGGTGGACGCAATGCTGAAGATGAACGACGTCATCGATCTGATTATCCCCAGGGGCGGCGCGGGGCTGATAAAATCCGTGGCGGAAAACGCCACGATGCCCGTGGTGACGGGAGGCATCGGCGTGTGCCACACTTACGTAGATAAAGCCGCCGATATTAAAATGGCGGTGAACATCGTCTATAACGCCAAGGTACAGCGCCCCACGGTCTGCAACGCGCTGGATTCCGTACTCGTGCACGCGGATATCGCGGAAGAATTCCTGCCGGAAATGGCCAGAGAGCTCAACAAGTCTAAAGTGGAACTGCACTGCGACGAAAGAGCGCTGGCAATCCTCGTACCGGAAAAAGGACTAACACTGGTCCCCGCGACGGCGCAAGACTGGGGCAAAGAATTTCTGGCTTTAACCGCCGCCATCAAGGTGGTGGACTCTCTGGACGACGCGCTGGAGCACATTGCCAAATACGGGTCAGGTCACTCCGAGGCAATCATCACCAGCGATTATGAGAGCGGGATGCGCTTCCTTAACGAGGTGGACGCCGCGGCAGTGTACATCAACGCCAGCACGCGCTTTACGGACGGCGGGCAGTTCGGGCTGGGGGCGGAGGTGGGCATCAGCACGCAAAAGCTGCACGCGCGCGGGCCGATGGGGCTGAAAGAGCTGACAACCTACAAATGGATTATCTACGGCAGCGGGCAGGTAAGGCCGTAAAGGGCTTTGTCATTCCGGGGAGTCCGGACGACGTGAGAATCTTTTATGTCTTCTCATTCATTTTCTGATATCTCATTATAAAGGTCATGCCAATCCGGATTGAAAGCGTTTATTAGTATAATTTTTCTTTTCTCGTACCCAGCTTTTTATCTGTTTTTCCCTCCCCAGAGCCCCCATCACATCTTCTCCGACCTCATAATAGACAAGCTTGTGTATATTGTATCTCCTGGCAAATCCTTTGAACAGGTTGTTTTTGTGTTCATATACCCTTCGGATTAAATCATTGGTAACGCCAGTATAAAGAGCCGTATTCCTGACAGTGGTCAGGATATACACGTAATACTGTTTGTGACTTCATGTTTTAATGCCAACGAGGATTCTCACGGGCACTTCGTGCCCTCAGAATGACAAGACACACAGGGCAGGTAAGGCCGTAATCATTTAGCGGGTTTTAAAATATCCTGCTGCGCCTGGAAAAGCTGCCGGATACCTTTTTCCGCCAATGCCAGTATCTCGTCGATGTTTTGCCGGGTGAAAGGCTTGCCCTCGGCGGTGCCCTGCACCTCCACGAACTCCCCCTTGCCCGTCATCACGATATTAAAATCGACGCCCGCCTGGGAATCTTCATCGTAACAGAGATCGAGCAGCATGTTATTGGCCACGATGCCCACGCTGGTGGCCGCCACGGCGCATTTCAAGGGTGATTTTTGAATTATGCCCATACGCATCAGCTTTTCCACCGCCAGCTGCAGAGCCACGTAAGAACCGGTAATGGAAGCGGTGCGCGTGCCGCCATCCGCCTGGATAACATCACAATCGACGAGCAGCGTCCTTTCCCCCAGGGCTTTCATATCCGCGATAGCGCGTAAAGACCGCCCTATAAGGCGCTGGATTTCCTGGTTACGCCCGCCGACATGCCCCTGGGTGGAATCGCGCTGGGTGCGGGTAACGGTGGCGCGGGGGAGCATGGCGTACTCGGCGGTTATCCAGCCGGTGCCGCTGCCCTTAAGGAAGGCGGGAACTCTCTCCTCGACGCTGACAGCGCATAACACATGAGTTTTGCCTAACTTGATAAGGGCGGAACCCTCCGCAAAGCCCTGATAGCCGGGAATTATCTCAATAGGCCGTAACTCGTTATAGGCGCGCCCGTCAATTCTTTTCACAAACAGTCTCCAATTCAATTAAATAGCTTTTCAGAGTATAACATTGATAGAAAAGGTTGGCAATAAATAATGGAGTAAACGATATTGACAATTGTGCCTTTTGGGTGTATATTTTATGTCCGATGTGCACAAGGAGGGGAGAAATATAAATATGACAAACGGCGAAAAGGACAGGATATTTTCCAAACACCTGTTGTTAGTAATAATACTCGTGGCGGCACTACTTATTACGGAAGGTTTAGTTTTCGGGCTGCTAAGAGATTCGACAGATTTCTCAGATATTCTCGCTCTTACCTTCGGGACATTCGGAGCATGGATAGGTGCCGGAGCCGCATACTTTTTCGGGCGGGAAAATCTTAAATCGGCGACGGAATCCATGCTAAAAATAACCCGGACTTCAAAAGACATTCTATCCGGCATTACTATCAAAGAGATGAACCCCAGAAAGATACAGACTTTTAAACTGTCCGATAAACTTGCGGATGTACTCGATTGGCTTAAGAAAGATATCTGGCAATTTATATTGGCGGTGACTGATGAAAAAGACAAATTCCGCTATGCCATAGGCGAAGAGGCGGTTTACAGATACGTTATGAAAGAGTTTAAAGCTAATGTAAGTGAAACTGCCGGTCAAGTAGACCAGAAAATCGGGGAGCAAACCCTGAAAAACCTCCTTGAATATTATCAATCCCAGGATGATGAAAAGCTAAGAGGTCTTACTGAATACGCGGCGGAAATCAGCGAAAATATTACAGCAGCTGAAGCTAGTGAGAAAATTGAAAAAAGCAAAAAGCTTTGCGGGGTTATTCTCAACGCCGAAAGAAAACCGACCGGTTATATCACTACTAATGATATCCGCAGATTCATGATGAATCAATAGACAAGAGATGGGGGTATTCCCTTACCCACTCTGGGGATGATTTAACCTCTCGTATAACCAAGGAAAGCCGCAGCAAGTTACGGCGGATAGGGATTTACCGGTTCTTAATACCCCAGAAGATTTTCCTGCGGTCATGAGAGTAAATATGATAAGTGCCAGTGCTTTCGGCTTTTTCCACTTCTTCCCTAACCCGCTTTACACCTTCCGTAAAAGCGAGAGGGTCATTGTCCTTAATCATTTTCAGGGCAGAATCAAAACTCGTGTTTTCAATACCTTCCAGAAACGCACGGTCGATAGGTTTAGGGTCATCTTTCTTGATGGCATACGGTTTCTCATAAGTAAATCCCGCATGGCGAAGCATCTGCTTTAATTGTGTATAGGTTGGATAGCGTGTTTGATCATATTCAAATTTCATGGGGAAATACTTATCGAGAGGATGATTCTCTAAAGCTTCTATCGTCACCTGGTACATGAAAAGCATCGCGCCTTTACGCAATATCCTCGCTGTTTCATTAATTACAAACTGCTGATTTTTAAGGTGATGCAACACCCACGCCATATAAACAAGGTCAATGCTTCCAGATTCAACTGGTAATGGGTTGCCATCAAAATCAAACCGTAGAGGAATCACTTTATTAGATAGCTCTCCGGCTTTCATTCTTTCTTTGAGCAGGTCTAACTGGTCAGATGATTTGTCATAGGCAAGAATTTTATAATGGGTAATTCCCAGAGCTTGAAGCTCTTTTTCCACAAATTCCGTCTGCTGACCGGAACCCGCACCTAATTCAACAATAGATAGAATCCGATTTATATGTATCTTTTCAAGTCCAGCGCGGGAAATCATGAAAGCGGCAAATTTAGGGGTGCCTTTTCTTGCTTTCGAGTAGGCCTTGCTCAAACCCTTATACGAATGGGTTATTTTCATAAGCACTTTTCAGCTAAATGGACTTCAGGTATTCCCTCGCCCATTCCAGGGCTGCCTGCGCCGCGTACCGGTTGTTAGCCTCGCGGGTACCGTGGAACTCATACTTGCGATTAAAAGCGCCGTCTTTGTTTGCCAGGCCGATATAGAAAAGCCCGACCGCTTTACCCGGCGTAGCGCCGCCCGGACCGGCGATGCCGGTATCCGCCACGCAGATATCCACTTTTAATACTCTTTTACCGCCGGCGGCCATTTCCTCCGCCGTTTGGGCGCTGACCGCGCCGTATTTTTGCAGCGTGTCAGCTTTGACGCCGATAACATCCATCTTGGTCTCATTGGCATAAGAGACCACAGCGCCTTTAAAATAACCGGAGCTGCCGGGGACGCTAGTGATGAGGTGGGAAATCAGGCCGCCGGTGGCGGACTCCACCGCGCCCAGCGTGAGGCCTTTTTGCTTCAGCAGTTCCCCTATTTCATATTCGATGGCGGCCATGATAACAGGCTTTCCTCCCGGCTAAAGCCACGGATAAACGTTTTGTTTAATGTAGGCAAAATTCCGCTGAACGTTGGCCGCCCCGGCTACGCCGTTCATGTGACCGGGCAGCAATAACTCAATATCCAGTTGGGACAAAGCATCGATGGATTTTTTAAGGTCGTCCGCGTTGCCGCCGGGAAGATCGACACGCCCGGTATTCATCTCAAAGAGAACATCGCCGCAGATAAGCGTCTTTTCCTTGCGCAGATAAAAACAGACACAATCCGGGGAGTGGCCGGGCGAGGGAATAAGCTCTATCTCCACCCCCGCCGCATTCAGACGGCTTTCATCGAGGAGGTAATCCTCTTTAAACTCGATGGGGTCGGTTCCCAAAAGCGCCGTGCTATCCACCACGACGAACTTGTAGTGCAATTTCTGGACGGGATGGAGAGCTATCTTGGCACCGGATACGGCTTTAAACGCTTCATTGCCGCTGGAGTGATCGATGTGCAGGTGTGTATTAACAATAATGCCGATATCTTTGGGGTCGATGCCATCGTTTTTCATGGCGCGGACGCAGGCATCAACATAATCCACATTGCCGGGGTCGAAGATAATGCCGGGGTCACCCTTGATAACATAGGTATTGGCATCCAGCATGCCCTGTTCCGGATAGCAGTATAGATTATTTGTCAGTTTCATGTTATATTATCTCCAAAAGCAGCTTTATATTAACCGGGTTAATTATAGCATAGAGAAAATACGATAAATAACCTAAGGAGGAAAATCTATGGGAATAGCAGCCGCAATTGCCGGAATCGTTGGGGGGCTTGCCGCCATAGTCGGGGTTCTCCGCTTAGCTGAAATACCGGCGACCCCCATTATCAACAGCTACTTCACCTGGGAAGCATGGTTCTGGATTGCCGCCATATTAATACTCGGGTCCATCGCCATGCTACTGGGACGCCGGCCGGGCGCCGATTAACAGCCGGATTTAACCCAAAAACGCGAAGTCCGGACACAAAGGAGGGACAGTCTTGGGTATAGCAGCCGCAGTTCTTGCCGTTATCGGCGGACTAAGCACCATCATGGGCGTGCTTGACGCCGCCGATATTATACCGCAAGGTTCAGGTCTGGCAACCGTAGACTGGACATTCTGGCTTTTACTGGCGACGGCACTGTTCCTGGCTTCAATAGTTTTATTAGTCTGGCACCGCAATAATATGGATTAAATTTTTCTACCAGAGAACCGTTAAATTGTCCGCGAATAAAGAAAATACCGGTTACAGACTGGCGGTAAAGGTAACGCCTAACGCCGGCCGGAGCGAGATTACCGGCTTTAAAGCAGGCGTACTGCAGGTGAAAATCGGCGCGCCGCCGGACAAGGGCAAAGCCAACAAGGAACTGGCGGATTTTCTTAGCGGGGTGCTGGGAATAAAAAAGTCAGCTATCCTGATTATCAAAGGGCAGACCAGCCGCAACAAGTTAATTAGCATCGAGGGGATGAGCGGCGAAGAAATACTAAAGCGTTTGCAGTCATAAAAAAAGGGGGGCTTGAAGCCCCCCTTAAAATTTACTGGAATCTATCCAGAAACTCACTTTATACCGCCGCTATGGTTCGACCAGCTCACCATGAGCGGTTTTTTTGTTTTCATTTCCCCGTTTACGACTTCTTTTTGCGGCGGCGCCACCAGGCGAAGTAGAGAATCACCAGGATAGCTATCCAGACCGGGCTGAAGATACCCAGGCCGATAAATACCGTGCCCAGGAAACGCCCGAAAGCTACCAGCCCGTTCCAGGCGCTGCTGACAACATTGCCGGCATCCCATCCAGAAAGAATAGTGATATAATCTTTCCGCTCGGCACTGACGGGGGTGCCTTTATCATCTTTTACAGCAAGCGTGACGGTATAAGTACCGTTATTCTTGTAAGTATGGACGGGCGATGCCTCGGTGCTGGTATCGCCATCCCCGAAGTTCCATTCGTAGCTATACGGTTCAAAGCCGCCGTTGACATTGGGATAGAACCGGATTTTTTCGCCTTCTTTCACCGTGGTAGAGCTGGCGTTGAACTCCAAAGTCAGCTTAGACTGCTCCAGCGAAACATAGACATAAGAGAGGCTGGCGCTCTGCTCAAGATACTGCATGCGGCCTTTGGTCTGTTCGATATCTTGCCGGGTATCGACCAGTACCTGCTGGACCTTTAAAATTTCTTCGACCGTGCCGGCCTGCTTCATCAGTTCCAGCAGCTGGGCTTCACTGGCTTCAAGGTTACGTAATTTGGCATCAAGGTCAACATATTCTTCAGTGACATCCTGCCCGGATGTGGATTCCGACCTTACATCTACCGCCATATTACGTAAGGACTGTAAAGTTGCATCGAATAACGCGGCATTAACTCTGAAGCTGATATAAGCGTACAGCCGGTTCTGGTCCTCCTGCATATCAGAGTTAACGACATAGCCGCCGTTGACAGACGCCAGGCCGGTGATTTGCTGCAGCGTGGCGGTGACATCCTCAACGACCAGCGCCATGGAGGCCGACTTGATGACCATGCGCTCAATTACGGCAGCGCCGTCATGGTCATAAGCGGCTGTTTCCTCTTTCGACACGACTATCGTTGTAGTTGTGGCGGGGGCAACCGTAGAAGTCATTTGAGGAGCCGCGTATTTTTCATCTCCGCGGCCGCCGCTATAGACTTCCGGGGATTCTCCAGAACCCCATGAAACAGTACTTACCTCTTCCTGCGCGCAGCCCATCGTTCCCAATAAAAGAATAACTACCAGTACACCAAAGATAAGCTTTTTCACATCTCCTCCTTATGTCTTGCTGTCCTGATACATTATAACGTCAAAACAACAAAAAGGTTGGCAGGAAAAAACTAAAATTGGGGAAAATATTAAATTCAGCTACAGCTAAATAGCTATATTTTCCGGGTGATGATTTCCCTGATGCTGGCACGCTTTTCTTTATATTCCTTAACGAGCCGGCGCCCTTCATCAGTTAAACGCGCATAACCGCCACGCGCGCCTCCGGTGGACTTTTCCACCAAAGGACTGGACGCCAGGCGGTTCATCGCCTCTACCCAGAGCCAGGCGTTACGGTATGCCAGTTTCATCGAACGCGCGGCCGCCGATATCGAGCCAAGCTGGTCGATGCGTTCCAAAAGCGTCGCGCGCCCCCACCCCATTAAAAGTTTACCGTCTTTTTCCACCCATACCTTGCTTTTAAACACGATGCCGGATTCCGGCGCTTGCCCGGAGCGGGTGGCATGTTTAATCCCGAATTCAGGGATGCCAGCTTCAGAGACTTTTTTCTTCTTCATAAAAATCCAATTGTACTATATTACCAACAGTATAATGCCCTGTCAAAAAAGGAAAAAGAAAGATTTACCTCTAAAAGCCTGATTTTTACCTATAGAAATGAGGTTCTGTGATTTTTTTGTGATTATTTTATGATATTTTGTGAGGATTTTTTGACGGTATGTAATTTATTATAGTGTGTAATACGCTTGCTTCGTTAAAAACAATAAAAACAAAAAGTGTTAAAAAATTAATGATAAAGGAGAAGTCTGTGCCAGCCAAAAATCGCCCCGAAAACATCAGGTTAACCTCGAAAGACATCGCCGCTTACTGCCAGGTAAGCAAAAGTACCGTGCTCGAATGGATTAAAAGCGACAGACTCAAGGCTTTCAGGCTACCCAGCGGTCACTATCGAATCGATAGAAAGGACTTTAAAGACTTTTTGGTAAAGTGGGATATGCCCGTTAAAGGATGGCCTTTCGAGACCAAATAAAATCTAAATGGGTTAAAATCCGGTAGAAAATATTTCATTAATGATTTGTTCGCCATAGAGTTGTGGTTAAAAGCTGAAGAGTAGAGAGAATATCATCAACGCCCACCATACTCTAGAAGGAGAATAAAAATGATGAAATCTTTATCAGCCGAATGCCGTCAAAAAGCGCCCTCCAGATCACTAGGGAAAATGGAAGCGATTGCCTGTGGTGTGCAGGCGCGGTTTGAAGCAACGATGGGTTACTCACAAAAAGTAACCCAAGAAACGGTAAATATAGCCAAGTCGCTGGGCGTATCTAATACAGAGATAGATAAATGGGTTGCCCACCGGCTGGACTGCCTGGCGCGTAACAGGAAAATAATGCAAGAAATCAAATCCATGCTCCAAAAAGCTTAACAGCAGGGGGCTGCGATAAAAGCAAAAACCTGCCCGGCTGAAATATATTCTGAAGTTGAATCTCAAAAACACAACTCAAAACTAAGATTTTAAATCCATCTTAACTCTCTCTGCAAGACCCTCACCCCCGTGTCGCAGCACGGGGCAGGCTCTGTCTCCATCTCCCGCAAGGGGTGGTGTATCAAAAGTCATTCCGGGGAACGACCTGCCCGCCGTACAAGACTTTGGCAGGCGGGAGTGACGAAGAATCCGCGCCTGACAAGGCGGATACGGATTTTTCCGCTTGCGCTCAAAAGGACAAGTCAGTTTTTAGTTATGAGTTGTGGTTTTGAGCTTTGAGTTTTGAGTTTTGAGTTATTTATTTGCCTCCCAAGACATGTTAATATTAAGTATATTTATTTTTACAGGTTAATCACGATAAGGAGATAAAATACCATGCCTATGTCGGTGGATTTTCAAAATCGCCTCTTCCCCAGGCTGCCGGAAATCATCGATTATTTCGGCACGCCCTTCCATATCTTTGACGAACAGGGAATTCTGGAGACCGGCGAGAAGCTGAAAGCCGATTTTAGTATCATCCGTGGTTTTCGGGAGTTCTTTGCTGTCAAGGCCCTTCCCAATGAAACTATCCTCAAATTGATGAAAAAGATGGGGTTCGGGCTGGACTGCAGCTCTCCTTCGGAGTTGATGCTGGCGCGGCGCAACGGGTTTAAGGGAGAGGATATCATGTTTTCCTCTAACAATACCGCTTTGGCGACCTTCAAGCTATCGCTGGCGGAAGGCGGCTGTATTCTTAATATCGATGATATTTCCATGATCGATATGGTGCCGGATTTCCCAGAACTGATTTGCTTCCGCTATAACCCCGGCGAGCGGCGCACCGGCAACCAGATTATCGGGATTCCGGTTGAAGCCAAGTACGGCCTGCGCCACGACCAGGTTATCGACGCTTACCGTAAGGCGGTAGAGCGCGGGGCGACGCGGTTCGGGCTGCATACCATGATTGTCTCCAACGAAAGAAATTACCAGTATATGGTGGAGACAGTCAGGATGCTTTTGGATATCATGAGCATGGTCACCAAGGAACTGGGCATTAAGTTCGAGTTTTTCAATATCAGCGGCGGCGTGGGTATTCCTTACCGCCCCGATGATAAGCCATTTGATATCGTGGCGCTAGTGAGGGAATCTAAAACGCTGATTGACGCCTTTGAAAAACAGCAGGGCTACCAGCCGCAGCTTTTTACGGAATTCGGCCGCTTCATGACCGGGCCTCACGGCGTCCTGGTGGCCAGTGTCATCAACCGCATGTCCAAGTACCGCGAATACGTCGGGGTCAATACCTCCACGATGTCCGCCAATCCCCGGCCGGCGATATATGAATCGGCTTATCACCATATCACCATCCTGGACCCGCAGGGAAATCCCCGGCAGGGCGGCGAAGAGCTGGCGGATGTGGTCGGCCCGCTGTGCGAGAACAATGACAAGTTCGCCAAGCAGCGTCTGCTGCCCAAAGCGCAGGTCGGTGATATTATGGTGCAGCACGATACCGGCGCGCACAGCCCGGCGATGACGGGCAACTATAACGGCTGGCTCCGCCCCCAGGAATTGCTCCTGCGCGAGGACGGCTCGGTGGAACTGATACGACGCGCGGAAACCTTCGACGACCTTTTTGCGACGCTGAAGTTCAAACCGAAGGTTCTCAAGCTGAAATAATCCCTTGCCGCTTTCCTTCTCCCGCAAGGGGGTGTTGTCTCAAAAGTATTATTTTATGGTCACTCTGCCCCCGATGCCAATCGGGGTAAAAATCCGCATCCGCCTTGCCAGGCACGGATTCTTCGTCACGGAGTTCATACTGCAGCGTAGCGAATGTATTCCTAAGAATGACTTTTGATACAAGGCTCGTCAAGGGAGAGAGGATGAAGCGCCTGCCCCGTGCCACGATACGGGGGAATTTATAACCTGCTATTTGTTACTTTCTATTTCCTCTTACCCTTCGTCTATCAGGGCTTCCCACGGCGTGTCCAGTTGCGGCACCGGCACTTCGATGATGACCGGACGGTCAGCGGCCAGCGCTTTGCTTAACGCTTCGCCCAGTTGTTCCGGCTGGCTGACCCTCATGCCGATGGCCCCGTAAGCCTCGGCAAGTTTAACATAGTCTGGGTTATGCAGTTCATTCCCGATGTGTCTGCCCCCGAACTGCCGTTTCTGGATGCTCGTGACCGTTCCGTAGCCGTTGTTGGAGAATAAGAGCGTTACCACGTTGATTTTCTCCTGCACCGCCGTAGCCAGTTCCCCGGTAGCGTAAGGGAACCCTCCGTCCCCGGAGATAGCCACCACGGCCCGGTCAGGATTGCCTATCTTCACGCCGAGCGCGGTCGGGAAAGCGAACCCCAGTGTCGCAAAGTAAGATATTTCCACGTAGGAATAAAGCTTGTTGACCGGGTAGGCGATGTCACACCAGTAGCCGATGTTCGTAATGTCCGGCACGATGATGCCTTCATCCCCCAGCACGCTGTATATCGTATCGATGATAGACATTTGCAGCGGGGCGGCTTTTTCCAGCCTTGTCTTTAAATCAGAACGCAGCGCGGCCACTTCCCCGGCCTGCCACTGGCTGGATGATTGGTCCCCTACCGACTTTATGATAGCGTTCATGGCCAGCCGGGTGTCCCGGGATATTTCCAGTCCGGTCAGGAAATTCCTGGCAAGCTCGCCGGAATTGCAGTCTACCTGGATTACCCGCTGGTCAGATTCGAGGTGGAAGCGCGTGTTGCCGGCGGCCCTTAGCTTTGCCCCGATGACCAGGATGGCATCGGCCTCCTTGAAAATCGGATTCAGCCAGAGGGTGGCGTTCCCGCCGTAGAACGGGTGCGTGCCGGGTATTAATCCCAGTCCTTCAGGGGTCATGACTACCGGGGCTTTGAGTTTTTCCGCGAGTTGCGTGACCTCTTGAGATATGCCTGATTTAACGGCGCCGCGGCCGGCCAGTATCATCGGGCGCCTGGCTTTCTTGAGTATTTCTGCGGCTTTTGCGATGTCGGCGGCATCAGGGGGCACCGGCTCTGTTTTTTCGGTGCCGGAGAAAGTCATCTCTCCCTTTTTTGCCCACAGGTCGAAAGGCACTTCGATTTCCACCGGGCGCGGACAGCCTGTTTTAAGTTCCCGTAATGCCCGGCAGAGGATATCCGCTATGTCTTCCGGGCGGCTGGCGCGGCCACTGTACTTGGTCAAATGCCGGAAGATTTCCAGCTGGTCGTCAAGCTCGTGCAAGACGCCGCGGTTAAATCCCAGATGTTCGCTTTCTATCTGACCGGATATCAGCAGCACCGGCACCGATGCCGAATAAGCCGTACCGATAGCCGCCGCCGTGTTCAGGGCGCCGGGGCCGGGCAGCACCATCGCCACCCCGATTTTCCCCGTGGAAACGGCGTACCCGTAGGCCATGTAAGCGGCGGTCTGCTCGTGGCGGGTGGATATCCAGCGGATGCTTTTATCCCGGTAAATAGCGTCGATGGCGTCCATTATCTGCACGCCCGGCAGCCCGAAGACTACTTTTACGCCGTCACGTACCAGTAATGCTACCAGCGCTTCGGCGCCGCTCATCAAAGGCATTATTCCCTCCGCAAAAAGAATGGATATATAAACTATTATAATATAAAGCTGATGATTAGAGAACAGGAGAAGAGTGAAAGATGCAGCGTGCGGCAGTCTCATCAGGGAAATAGCGCCAGCCTCTCTCCCTTGGCAAGCCTTGTATCAAAAGTCACTCTGACCCCGATTGGCATCGGGGTCAGAGTGACCATGAAATAATACTTTTGATACAACACCCCCCTCGAGGGAGAGGTTAGGGTCTGCTCCGTTCACGGTGAACCGTTCAGGGTAAACCCGTACCGCGATACGGGGTGATGGTAAACTGTAAATGGGGCAAGAGGGGTTTCCTCCAGCAGTTACGCTGTCCCCAACTGGACGAGCTGGCCAATCATGTAGCTGCATTTATCCGAGGCCAGGAAAGCCACCACCGGCGCGACATCAGCCGGCTCGCAGAGCCGTTTGAGCAAAGAGGCCTGCTTCTCCCCTTCCAAGAACTCCTGCGGGGCGCGGTAAACGAGGCCGGTCTTGCCCAGCCCGGGCCCGACCGCGTTAACGATGATACCTTTACCCGCGACCTCCCGGGCCAGGGCTTTGGTGAACTGGACGACACCGCCTTTGGCCGCCCCGTAAACAGAAATATTGGGGATACCCTGCCCGCCGGAAGTATTAATGATGCGGCCGTATTTGAGCTCAATCATGTGGGGCAGCACCGCGCGGGCGACCCGCATCTGGCCGAGGAGATTAACGCCGATATCGAACTGCCAGTCATCTTCCGTCATTTCCATGAAAGGCCGCAGCTGGCTGGAAGCGCCTGCGTTATTAACGAGGATATCTATTTTCCCGAACTTTTGAATCGCCTGCGCCACCATGGCATCGACTTCCGCCCGCCTGGTGACATCAAACTTGACGGCTAAAGCCTGACGCCCCAGGGACGCCACTTGCGCAGCGGTCTGCTGCGCACCGTCCAAATCAATGTCCGCCGCGATAATGTGACACCCTTCTTCCGCCAGCGTGAGCGCGATAGCTTTGCCGTAGCCTATCTGGCTGCCGGCGCCGGTGACCAGGGCAACTTTATCTTTCAATTGCAGGTCCATACAATACCTCACTTTACTTCATGTTATCCAATACTTTAGACAGAGCGGCGGTTGGTGTCAAGTTAGAACAAATAATAGTGACTTTTTGACAAACCAACGGGGTACGGCCATTACCGCAAGGCAATTCAGGGTAAAAAGGGCTTGACACCAACCGCTTAACCTGCTACATTATTAGAACATTAGTTCTTTTCCCCTTACAGGAGGAATGATGGACAAGCTGAACATGTTAGCGGATGCGGCCAAGTTTGATATTTGCGGCTGCGGCGGCGCCAGCGCCAATGGTACGCCAAAAGCGCCGCTGGGCATTATCTATAACGCCGCCCTGCCCGGCGGAGGCTGTATACCGCTGCTCAAAGTATTGCTGACCAACTGCTGCGTTAACGATTGCGGTTACTGTGTGAACCAGATAGGGCGCGATATTCCCCGCTGCTCCTTCCAGCCGGAAGAACTGGCCAGATTATTCGTGGAAATGCACGTTAAAAGACTCGTTCAGGGTCTATTTTTGAGCTCCGGCATCGGGGCGGACGCATCCCGCACCATGGAAAACATGATCAAGGTGGTGGAAATTCTGCGCTACCGTTACCGTTTCAAAGGCTATATTCACCTGAAAATTCTGCCGGGCGTGCGTTTCGACTGCGTGGAAACCGCCTGCCGACTGGCCAGCCGGGTCTCCCTTAATATCGAGGCGCCGACAGCCCGCCACCTCGCCCGGTTGAGCCGCAAGAAGGACCTGCATGACGGGATACTGGAACGCATGAAATGGGTAAAGCAGCTTATTATTAAAAACGAAACGCTGGTGCCCTCCGGGCAGACGACCCAGTTCGTCGTGGGGGCGGCGGGGGAAACCGACCTCGATATTCTGCGGGCTACCGGCGGCCTTTACCGGGAGATAGGTCTGCGGAGGGTCTATTACAGCGCTTTCAACCCCATCAGCGATTCACCGCTGGAAGGGCTTAGCCCTACCCCGCCCATACGGGAGCACCGGCTCTATCAGGCGGACTGGCTGCTGCGGGTCTACCGCTTTTCCCTCAATGAGATTGGTCTGGCAATCGATAAAGACGGCTGTCTCTCCCTCGGTAAAGACCCCAAGCTGACAATCGCGCGAAAGCAGCCCTGGCTTTTCCCGCTGGATTTAAACCGGGCAGAGTATACCGACCTTATCCGCGTGCCGGGCATCGGGCCGACAGCCGCCAAAAGAATCATCGAGGCACGGCAGGAGCGCAGTATCTCTTCCATCCAGCAACTTAAAAAAATGCGGGTGGTCACGGGCCGGGCGCTCCCCTTCATCCGGTTCAACGGTATGCTGGCGGAAGAGAAACAGGCATCTTTTCTGCCGCTGCTCGGCGAGGCGATAAACGAACCGGCGGGAGCCGTTCCGCTAATCTGAAAGTGG
>DAOUGB010000137.1:0-1950 GCA_034429595.1 Dehalococcoidales bacterium | reverse complement strand
TACGGGGCGGGCGTGACGATGCCCGGATAGGGTTCAGCGGTTGGCGGCTTCACGCCGCGATCAGCGTTTACGGGAATGGGAGCGAGCAGGGCGAGGACGATAATTAGGGGGATTACAATCTTCATGTGTTCCTTTCGCCCCGGCATGACCGGGGCTTTTTATCCCACTACCCGATATGGGTTATTTGGTTTCTACTTCCTTCTGCTCGATTTCCGCCGCCGTATGGATGATTGCATACCGGATCGCGGCGGATACGGTTGGGTTCGTTCCAGGGGCCGCCCTCGCCAGCCATTCGAGGATGATGGCTAGGGCGGCCTCCAGTGCAGGAGTGCTGCGGGCGATGAGGTATTTGTTGGACATGATTACTTTCGGGTTGGGCATTTGAAATACCCATCTACAGGGTATTCAGTCCCAGAGAATCGGTTAAGCGTAGTCGTCGCCCACTCCTCGTTTTCGGACAAGCAGATACCGTTATCGTCATACCATCCCCATTTCGTCCCCATGGGTGGCCGTTGACCCTCGTGAGTTGCAGGCTCTTGTACCAACCTGCTACCCACATTGGTATAAAGTCCCGGCCATTCTTGCACAGCCCCGACCAATTCATACCCTCTCGCCATGAGCAGTTCAACTGCCCTACGGTAATTTGGCCCTACATTGGTATCAATATTTTCTCCCTTGAACATTTTATATTCTCCTTGCCGGTTACGACGCCACCGGCGGGGCTGGTCGCTCCCTATGCTGGGAATTACATCCGCTTGAGTTGGTCTATCAGTTTCGATGCGCTTTTGTTATCCAGCGTATTCAGGTCAATCGCCTCAAAATCAGCGATCATCTGGTTGTACATTTTTACGGCCTCTTCGTAGCTTGGTTTCTCGAATTTCATCCATCCTAGCTTAGCTAAAATCCAGTCACGGTGATTGTTTATGAAATACTGCCGGGCGATTTCACGGTCTCCCTCAGCATATTTAGTTTCGTCAAACGTCTGCTGCATGTAGGGTATGTTCTCCAGTTTTTTGGACGTGATTAGTGATTTTATGTAATCTATCTGCGCCTGAGTTGCCATCTCGTTCTCTCCTGTGTCTCTGTTTGTCTATCTATCTCTATTGTATAACAGAGTATAACGTATGTCAATAGGCAATCTGGCAATTCTGGAAACATTAATCTTTCGTTCTACTATTCGCTTAAATAGAACACCCGCCGAAGCGGGTGGGATAACGTGGGATATTAATCCTGGTTATCGTAATAGCATTTTGTATCGGATAATAGACTTTGGACGCCTATTATCCGATACGGTTATCTTAC
The DNA here is from genome assembly GCA_034429595.1 of Dehalococcoidales bacterium. Classification (GTDB taxonomy): domain Bacteria; phylum Chloroflexota; class Dehalococcoidia; order Dehalococcoidales; family RBG-16-60-22; genus RBG-13-51-18. The sequence continues at coordinate 648 of DAOUGB010000137.1, read as the reverse complement.
CAGCATCCACGTCAGCACAAACGCCACGATGAGCGCAGCCGAACAGAGCAGAACCAGCCGTTCAGCGGTCATGCCATACTCCTGTGATAGCATAGCGCAATCGCTTTAAAAATGACTGCGGTGATTCTGGCGGCAAGAAACTCGGTTCAATGTGTTCTATTTCAACGTGCCGATGTTGAACGGGCGTCACCTTGACAATAACCCTTATTTCGTCATGCTGTGAGTAATAATCGGAATACCCGCCGCCATTCATTTGTCCCGATCCAGGGTAGGTCGTCATCTTTTCTTGTATCTCAACTACCGCCGGGTTTTTACATTGCTCAAGGATGCTGTATAGTTTCCTGCCAACCTCATCCCTTGCGCGCAATAGAGAGTGCGCTTTATACTCATTCGGCGCATCACTCGGAACATTGACGACTTGTTGCCACGTCACTGTATCATTCATTATTTCCTCCGTGTAATCGGTATCCACCCCTCCCCAGCGGGCGTGTGTGTCGTGTGTGTGGCACGCTCAACCGCCGCAAATTCGGGGGTATCATCAATCTGGGTGAGTAGGGCGGCGAACATCTCCCGCCCCGCGTCCGTAAGCCCTATCCCCTGCTGACGACTGGTTGGGGAGCGCCACTCGGCATAATGGGCGGCGACCAT
>DAOUGB010000136.1:0-2032 GCA_034429595.1 Dehalococcoidales bacterium | reverse complement strand
CATCGTAATGAAAGCTTCCGCGCTGAAAAAGGAAGACCGCTATGCCAGCGTGCAGGAGCTGATTCAAGATCTTGACGGCGTCATCGCCGGGCACTGGCTGAAGCAGGAAAAGAAGCTGTTCACCAGCGGCCGGTTTCTCATGCATGAGGGAGAAGAAGCCGGTGAAGCCTACCTGATTGATAAAGGGAAGGTGCAGGTATACAGACAGGCTGAGGGCGGCGGCAAACTTGTGCTGGGAACGCTCGCGGAAGGAGACATTGTCGGCGAAATGGCTCTCATCACCAACGACAAACGCTCCGCCAGCGTAAAGGCTCTGGAAGACACCGAAGTATCGGTTTTGACAAAAGACATATTGCTGCGAAACCTCAAAAAGCTGCCGCCTTATATTGAAAAGATAATGTCGACGCTGACCCGTCGCCTGCAGACGGCCAACATCGTTATTCATCCCCACATGGTTACCGACTGCACGCCGTTTGTTTTGCAGCAGATGTGTCTTATTTTGAAAGATATTTCCAGCACCAAAAAAGAATTTGCTCTCGCGCAGGACAAGCTGTCTTTAAGGATATCCGATGATCTCGGCCTCCCCGTCGCCAAAGTCAAAGAAGTGCTGAAAAACGCCGCCGCGGCAAATCTGTTGACCATCAGAGGAAACGAAGTTGTGGTCGATGATATCTACCGGATTCTGCATTCCATTGACCTGGCCAAATCTTTAACCGAGAGATAAGGGAGAACAAGATGACGAAGACGAACAAAAACGATTTCGTTTTTTCTTCCCGGCGACACAAGCCGCTTATTGCTCCCCGCCGCGTCTTTCTCTTCAGCGGCCATATGATAGACGCGCCGGAGCGCAAAACACCCCGTTTCCCCGCCTCAAAGGAAGGCGCCGCCGCCGTCGCCATCGGCGGCATCCTTGACAAACTGGAGGCGGGATCAGCGGACATCGGTCTTTGCGGCGGGGCCTGCGGAGGAGATCTTCTCTTTGCCGAGGCCTGTCTGGCGCGCGGCGCGCATATGGAAATCCACATCCCTTTCGCTGAGCCGACCTTTTTGGAAAAGTCAGTCACCTTTGCCGGGGAAAGCTGGCGAGAGCGGTTTGCCGCCGTGAAAAATAATCCATGCACCACCCTTTTGGTGATGCCGTAGGAACTCGGCCCCACGCCGGAATATACCGACCCGTATGAACGCAACAATCTCTGGCTGCTCCATACGGCACTGTCTATGGGTCCGGACAAAGTCCGCTTCATCTGCCTGTGGGACGGCGAGAGCGGCGACGGCCCCGGCGGCACAAAGCACATGCATGACGAAGTCTTGAAACATGCCGGCAAGGTTTACGTAATCGACATAAAGACGCTGTAACCGATATGGGATATGGGGTCAAATCTTTATTATTGACATTTACTCCGGATAATTTTACCTGCTGCGCCGCAGCACTTCAGAAGTTGTAAAATAGACCTTTTTAGAAAGGACGGATTTATCGGACATGGTCATGACCGACCGCGAATACGACATCTTCATCTCCCATGCCGCCGAAGACCTCGAAGAGGCGCAGCGGCTCCGCAGCGAACTTTACCGTGAAGGGTGGAAATCGTTTCTCGCTTCGGAGGATCTCAATGAAAAGGTCGGTTCAGCCGAGTGGAGCGCGAAGATTGACGAGGCCATCGACCGGAGCGGCGTTGTCGTCGTTATCGTTTCCCCCGATTCCCGGAAGTCGCCCTGGGTCGAATATGAATGGCGCAGCGTTCATATCGACATCCTTCGGGGACAACCCGGTATGGTGATTCCCTGCTGCGTCCGTGGACTTGGCCCCGACGATCTGGTGCGCGCTCTCCGCCGTTATCAGTGCATTGACTTCCGCGATCCGTCCCGGCGCCCGGAAATGTTTAAGAACCTTCTGGATCTCGTCGAAGGCTACCTGAAGGAACCGATCGAAGCACGCAAGCGGCAATCCCTCTTCCGCGTTCTTTCCCTCGAAGGGGGCGGCGTCCGGGCGCGCATCACATGCCGGGTGCTCATGTTCCTGGAAGAGAAACTC
>DAOUGB010000135.1:0-2535 GCA_034429595.1 Dehalococcoidales bacterium | reverse complement strand
AACAGGGGGAATTGTTAGGCGTACGCCGCGACGGCGCTCTTCTTGGAAGATTTGCCGCCCTTGAGCCTGCGATACGTCGCAACCTGAGTCCAGCCGGCAGCGGCTATAATGCCTATGTAGATGATGATCGGTAAAATCCCGAAGAGGGTTTCGCCGATGGTGTCACCGGCAGCAGTCGCAGCTACCAGCAGCTGATCCACGAAGTCCAGTATCGTGGTGAACATGGTCAGGGTGACAATAACCACGATCACCGAGCCGATCACCATGAGGATGTCTTTCCAGCCGGCGCCGGCCAGCTGGCCCTTGACGCCGGCCAGGGTAAACAGCCCACCACCGACGAGCAGGCCCAAGATGATGATGAAGCCGCCAAAGCCCGCGATGGCTTCCAGACCGATGAAGGCGGAAAGGGCGACGCCGGCCGGGGGACCGACAATGGCAGTGGTCCATGCCAGGATCGCCGCGTTGGCCGTGTAAATGGCCGGGGAGAGTGCCAGGGTAATGATGATCACCAGGAAGCCCATGATCTTGCCGATGAGCCCTTGCATTTGCATTTTTGTTTTTCCTTTCTTTTTTTATTTATTCGAAAGCGGGAAAAGAGGTACGGGGTCCGATTATCAATCTACACACATATGTCTAGTACCTCCTTTTCCGGCTGGACCAAACATCCCAGAAGAGGGCCGCGAGTACGCCGCCGACCAGCAGCACCAGCAGAAACGGCCCGAGGACCTGCATAATTACGTCTTCGCGCTCCATTTTGTAGCGGATCGTGAGTGTGCGGGTGGCGTCCTCGGTGAGAGCGCTGACGGTCAGGGTATCGGTTTCGGGGTCGAACGCCGTGGCCGCCGGCGTTTCGGCTATGCTGGACGTGACGGTGACGATATAGGTCACGTCGTCGCGGAATAGGTCATGCGTAAGTACCATGTCGGCGGTAGTGACGCCGGGGGCTGTTGTCTCAACACTGGTTTGGGTGACGCTTTCGGTGCGCAGATCAATAATGCCGGTTTCCATCAGCCCCAGGAGGCCGCCGAAAAAGAGGATCAGCGCCATGATCGCGACTAAGATTTTGCCTGCCATATTCCCCCCTTTTTTACGTAATAAAAAAAGGCGATCCGGGGGATTGCTCCCCCGAGATCGCCCTCGGTTTTTCCGATAGGCTAGGCTAGATCAGTTCTGATTCGTGGGTCACTATTCTAACCACTTTCCCGGCTTCCTTGATAATTTCGATTGAGCCCCATTGCAAAGCTCGTTCTTTGCGTACCATGTTTACTTCCGCGTCATTGAGAAAAAACTTCAATTCCAGTTTTTCTGTAGTATTAACAGCCATATATAAATTAAAAACACCAGTTAGGGCTATTGTCAACACCTGCCGGTTGCGGCCGCGTCTTGAGCTATTAATCGGTCGCGCTTATTTTTTATAGTCTGGAACTCCGTAATTTTCCGGTTGTAGCTCGAATCGTTCAGCCAGCCGATGTTGTCAGCGAATTCCCGGCACTCCGCCATGACCGGGCAGCGCTCGCAGCCAGGGACCCCGATTTCGTCCGCGCAGTCTACCAGGATGCCCACGAATTGGGCTAAATACGGGCTTCGTACAACGTGCCGCCTGGCCCCCGTTTTGTCCTTACCTCTTTTGACGCTTACGCTGCTCATTCTTTAGCCTATTCAGGATGATTCCAAATATAATGCCGATAACCAGGAAGGCCAGGCTGTAGTAGACGAAGGGCCAGCCCTGTTTTTCCCACATCAATGCGGAGATCGGCGCAATCGCGCCGAACGCGGTAAAAGCCATGGCGGCGCCCGAGAAATAGCTATAGTTGGCCAGGATTTTTTCTTTTATGGTCGAGGGTTTTGTTTTCATTTGTCTTTTTCCTCTTCAGTCTCAAGGAGTTGAATCGTTATGCCAGCCACTTTTAGCTTATCCCCGTCGAACGAATATTCCCAGCTCGCCCATTGCCGCTGTAGGATGATCCCCACAATGTCGGCGATATCGGCCACGGTCAAGCGGGTGCGAAACGCCCAGCAGTCCATACCAGGCTGCATGACCGGGGGGCCGCCGGGCATGAATGAGGCGCCGAAGTGAAAACACCAGCCGTTGTAGCAGTTGCCCTTCCCATATTGGCAAAAAGCGCAGATGGTTGATTGGGCCTCTTCGGCCAGGGCGATAACCGCCTGTCTTTCGTACTTTTTCATGCCGTTGTTACCTCCGCCGCGGGGAGCGCTTCAAAGGGGCAAAAATAATGCCCTTCGCATCGCGGACTCTTGATTTTACCCGGACAGCCGTCACATCGAATCGAGCACTTGAAACAGATGCACCCTAGTTCCTTGCAGGTTGTCATTTTGTACCTCCGTACCTCCCTAAAAGGGTTCCTTTTTTGATTTCCCTGGTTAGGCGTGGCCTGCTACGCCTGATTTTGACCGGACCCTTTTTACCCCTCCGCTTTGTAGGTTCTTTTCCGCCGGCGGCCTTTGTCGGGGCCGCGCTTTCCAATGGGCCGCCCCTCACGCCGCGCCCTCTCCATGCCGGCCTTTGTCCGCTCT
>DAOUGB010000134.1:0-2541 GCA_034429595.1 Dehalococcoidales bacterium | reverse complement strand
ACACTTGCGCGATTGACGCGGTTTCTGGTTGCATAGGAGTAACCAATTGCACTACGCCGCGCGCCGGTAACCTCGTGCCGAAAGACGTATTTCCCGGCTAACTGATAGTAACCCCGGCGGGGTTTCTCCGGGAGCATGTGCCTCGTTTCTAATGTGTCTTGATAGGAAACCTTGCGCTTTGGAGGTTCCGTTGGCCGGCCCTCATGCCGCTTTTTTATGACGCGCTTAACGGTTTTTCCTGCTTCCGTTTCTCCCGCCATATAGCGGTTATACGCTTTCGTTTCAGGGGTTACGCCTTCAGTCCGCTTGATATACTCCCTGCGGGAAATGTTCTCGCCGGTCCGGTTATCGATATACCGCCGCGCGCTCCCCGGGAGCCTTGTAAATCTCTCTTCGGTCATAAGCGGCCTCCGGCTTTTATGTCATAGTAGTAAGAGCAATTTGTGGTGATGGTAATGCGGGTTGCATCTACGGTTATACCGTGGTTATGATTGCATGCCTTACAACTTGTAGCGTATATACGACCCATGTCGCGCGGACATAGCACCTTGACCTTTTGAATTACTTCATCATGCTTCATGATTGCCCTCCGCACGTTTTGCGGACTTGCGCTTCTTATATCGCTCCCGGCAGTATGCGGCGTTTACCTGATGCCGCGCGTATTGACAATAATATTCCTCAGCCAGTTGGATAGCGATAGAGAGCGGGACTGTCCGCGACGGTTCGCCCTCGCGCGGTTTCCTTGTAGGGATGTTCTCACAAAAATCCTGCGGGACTGCCGCATGCCGACCTAAGGGTTGACGACTCATTAGGCATCTTCTCCCATTATATCAGTCCATACAATACCGACCGCGCGGGCGTCGGGAGTAAGCCGCGCGTATGTAACCGTCGCGGCCGGTGTACATTTTGCTGAAACCGCACGGCCTTCGTCGTCAAGAAGGACAAAAAGATAGTAACCCCCCGAGGCTGTAAGTGCCGTATGTTGTTCGCCGTTGAGCATAAACCGCCCCCGACGGCGCGCCGTGGTTACATGCGCGCTCCGTATCCACCGGCGGCACGCCTTCACTTCTACAGGGGCGCCGTTCACGGCCTGATAGTCAATTAGAGCATGTACAGCCGCATTTTCCCCAAATAGCGCGTATGCGAGGTTCTCCCCGGCAGCGCCGTCGCGAGATGCCGCCAGATTACCATTGACCGCTTCCATGACTATCTATAGGATAGGTGAGTATATATATGTGTGGTTATGATTATTAGTCCACTAATATACAAGGGGTACAATAAAATAGGAAGTATCAACGGTTTGCGGCAAAAAACGCTTGTGCAAAACCGGCAGGAGTTATGGCACGCCGCGCGGCGCGCTCTTCAGGGTCATAGTGGTAAAGGTTTGCAATCCGGCGGGGTTCTGTTACCGGCACAATGTTCTTTTTCGGTATGCGGAATTTACCCCATAGCGCGGTACGTTTAGTGTATCCGTCGCCATACTCATACGGTTCAAATATCAGTTTAGGCGCACCCAAATAGTCAGATAATCGCCCTATTGGGTTCTCAAGCGCCCAAAAATACGGTTTCTGCACGCTTATAATCCTGATACAAGCATCTACTACGCTTAATGATTCTAAAAGTTCTGCCTGCGAAACCCTATGAAAGTTGTTCTTTGCAAGCGAAAAATTAGTGCATGGAGGTGCCGCCAATATGCCATAGATGCGATAGTCGAACCGCTTCAAAAGCCTTATGTCGTCACCGTTTTTAATGTCGTAATGCTTGACAGTATAACCGGCATCTTCATAGGGTTTTGACCACGAGCCGGAACCGGAGCATAAGTCGAGGATTACCCTATCAGGATACCCCATATCCATACGTGCCATAGAAGATAATTAAACGAACATAACAATAAAGATACCGCTTTGTGCCAACATGCTATTTTGCATCTTTTTCGTCCGGCTTTCATGCAAAACAGCAACCTTATATACAAGCATAACCTACATATGTAGTGTAGGAAGGTGTAAACAAGATGGCAAACAAGAACCTCAAACAATTCCAAAAAGAGATTGCCCTGCTTGAGAAGGCATACGAACTTAGCCTTAAAACATCATGCGAGGGTGTAAGTTGCGGGGAATGCCCGTTCAATCTCGGAGACAAAAAACTCTCATGCCCCGGCGTTCCCGGCGGCGAAAGCGGTTGCGGAGAAGCATGCGTCCGGGAAATGATAGGGGCAATTCTTAACAACTGCCGCAACCAATAACCCCCCTCTTTTCCCTCCGGCCCCGCGCCGGTTTTGTACCGTTCCCGGGCGTCCCGGGGGCGTGTATGCCTGCACCACCGCCGGCATTTTTGCACCGTTTCAGGCCCCCGGGGGCGCGGTTTTGCACCGCCCCGAACGGGGCGCGCCCCGGGCGCCGTTTGACCATCAGGCAAAGGGCCGGCCAGGAATCCCCACGCATCCCGGGCGCCGTTTGGCCGGAAACGCAAGGAACGGCCACGGAAGCCAGGACGTAGCAAGGCGCAACCCACGGGAAACGCAAGGAATGGGGCCGGAAAGCG
>DAOUGB010000133.1:0-4637 GCA_034429595.1 Dehalococcoidales bacterium | reverse complement strand
CCCGGTTCCTCAAAATAAACGATTTTTTCTTCCATAGCCGACTCCCGTCAAGTGCGCTGCCGATTTAGTTACATAATGATACCATACGGCAACAAACGGAATGCAAGTTAGTTTTGTAAAGTACGGATTCGTTTCAGAAAATATTTTTTACTCTTTTGCTTTGGGGTGAAGCTGATTCGTTTGGTATTCGTTTACCCTCTATTATGGTAAGTTGGCTTTATTTCACCTGGTTTTGTTCAAATCAAAATCCCTCTTAATCTCCCTTTTTCAAAGGGAGAGACTGGTAAGGGGAATACCCTACCCGACCATCTTCAAACGGGACTAGCGCAAAATCCCTCTTAATCTCCCTTTGTTAAAGGGAGAGACTGGTAAGGGGTTGAGAGGGGCTAGCGCTCTTCAGGATGCCCCCTTTCGCTACCGCACCTCCAAGGAATTAAGATGTCCGGTCAATCAATGCTTTGAAAAGTATACGGCTATTATATCGAATCTGTAAAGGGGATTTTGTCACCTTTTACTTACAGGTACACCCGGTTGTTTCTGAAGGCAAGGTATAATGTTCCTTATCCTCTTGCAGTTTAGCGGCAAGCTCCCCGGCATAACCTTTGGCGCGCGGGATTTCACCATCCTGAAGGGGGCCCTTCCAACCGATAACGACCGATTTCAGGACGGGCAGAAGCCGGTGCAGTTGCTTGCTTTCAAGTTTTTCCGCGATTTTTTCCGCGGCGCTCCATTGCTTGTTCAACAGGCGCGACTGCTCGATATTCTCCGGGTTTTCCGTGTCAAAAGCGGCGAAGGACTTATTACGCCATTCTTTTTCCTTTAGTTTACCCAGAAAGCCCTTGATGGCGAAGCTCATCGTGCCGCACTTGGTGGGCGAACCTATGACGAGAAAATCATAATCCGCGGCGCGGAGCTTTTTAACATCCTTAACATACTGCACATCCACCGGAACCCCGGACGCTATCAAGCCATCCGCTATCGCCTCCGCAACCATCCGGGTATTGCCGTAAGAACTATCGTAAATAACCAGACCTTTCATGTTAAACCTCCAATACAACCAGCATTAACTAGACGACAGCCGCAGCCCGAAGCTTCTTCTCCGTACCCTGAAACCGCTGCATAACGTCCGCGGCAAAGACACGGGCGCGGTCGAGACGGGACTGGTCCGGCTGGCCCTGGCTGCAATCCTCTTTAGCCCACCGGCGATAATTAGCGTTAGGCATGACGGACATAATGAACTTCACCGACCTGGCAAGCTCTCCCTGGCAACTAAAGACATCAACAATATTGGCCTTACCCGCCGCCTGTTTGAATTTACCTAATACCTCCGGCAATTCCGGAGCTTCTTCCGGGGCGGAGTGGGTGGCAAAGAGAACGACATTACGGCCGGCCACGCAATGTTTTTCCATCATCTGGACGGCTTTTTTATCCGGGCCCTGGCTGATTACCGGGAAGCCGAGAAAAGCGATATCATAGCCCGCGAGGCTTGCCACTGCATCAAGCGGCTTTATTTCTTTCTCCCCGCCGATACCCGCGAACATGGATTCCGCTACTTTTTTAGTGTTACCGGTCTTGGATACATAAGCTACTAAAGTTTTCATCAGATTTGCCTCCTAATAAATTTCAGTTACTATGATAATAAACCGGAACGAGACGCGATACTCCGTGCATACGGGGGGAATTACGACTGGAAAATGTAATAGACATTACCTAGCCGATGGGACAGGTTGATTTTAAAACATCCCCTTAATGCCCCTTGGCGAAAGGAAGAGACAGGAAAAGGGGTAATCCCCTCGCTCTATCTCTCCCACTTTTGTTCACCCTCTCCCTTGACTTCCCTCTCCCATCGAGGGGGGTGTTGTATCAAAAATATTATTTTATGGTCATTTTGACCCCGATGCAAATCGGGGGGAAAAATCCGTAACCACCTTTTCAGGTACGGATTCTTCATCGCTTCGCTCTTCAGAATGACTTTTGATACAAGGCTTAAGGGGGAGAGGGTAATATAGAAGAACGACATTATACAGGGAGAGAAGTTAACGACCACTACCCCACCACAAGACACTTCCATTCGACAAGCTCTGGAAAAACTGCTCCAGTATGACAAAACAACCAGCCAACTCATTGACATCATGATTGGCGTGGCATATAATCGGCATGAAATCCAGAAGGAAGGAAATACCGGGTTGTAACTGAGCACGGCAACGAAAGCAACCGAACTGACACAATGATAATCTGTGTTGCGTTGAACATATCGCCAAGGGCTCAGTGCGTCCAAAAAAGATAGCTATTAACTTATATATAATAGAAAGAGTATGAGCCCAGGCTAAAAACCCGGGCTTTTTTATTTTCAAGACAAATAACTTAAAATAAAGAGGGAAAAATGCTAAGCATTTCTAATATAGCCAAATCATATAACGCGGAATACCTTTTCCGGGGCGTTACCTTTAACGTGGGGATGGGCGACCGGATTGCGCTCATCGGGCGGAACGGCACGGGCAAAACCACACTATTCGAAATCATCGCGGGGAACATTACGCCGGACAGCGGCAGCGTGGCCGTACGCAAGGGAACGACCATCGGTTACCTGAAACAGGACATCAACCATACATCAGGGCAGAGACTGTTAGAAGAGGTAGTAAAAAGCTCTCCGAACATCAACAAGCTGGAGCACAAGGTGCGGATGCTGCAGGAAGAACTGGCAGAAGAGAAGGACGAGGAGGAAATAAGCGCGCTGATGCGGGAGTTGGGCAATGTGCAGCACCAGTACGAAAGCTCCGGCGGGTACAACGCCGAGCACGAGGCGGAACTGATACTCATGGGGCTGGGCTTTACGGTGAGCGACCTCAACCGCAAGCTTTCCGAGTTCAGCGGGGGGTGGCTGACCAGAGTAGAGCTGGCAAAGCTGCTTTTCCTCAACCCGGATTTACTGATACTCGACGAGCCGACGAACCACCTGGACCTGGAGACCACACGCTGGTTCGAGAATTATCTGAAAAACTACTACGGCGCCATCATGCTGACCTCACATGACCGCGCCTTTCTGAACAACGTGGTACGCAAGGTAATCAGCATCGAGCAGGATGAGGTGATCTTTTTCCACGGGAACTACGACGGCTACGTGCAGGCGCGGGAAAAAGACCTTGAGGTAAAGCAAGCTACGGCCAAGCGGCAGGAAAAGAACATCCAGAAAGAGATGCGCTTTATAGAGCGGTTCCGGTATAAAGCCACCAAAGCGTCCCAGGCACAGAGCCGCATCAAGAAACTGGAAAAGATAGAGCGCATCGTGGTGCCGCGGACGACCAAGAAAATCAGCTTTTCCTTCCCGGAGCCGCAGCACAGCGGGCACACGGTAATTACCTTGAAAAACATCAGTAAAAGCTACGATACCAAAACGGTCTACCGCGACCTCAACCTGGAACTGGTAAGAGGCGACCGGGCGGCGCTGGTGGGGCCGAACGGGGCGGGCAAGACCACCCTGCTGAAACTGCTGGCGGGGGTACTGCCGTTCGAGAAGGGGGAACGCATCCTGGGGCATAACGTTTCTACAGCCTACTTCGCGCAATATTATATAGAATTATTGAACCCGAAAAATACCGTCTTCGAGGAGCTATGCTCGGTGGCGGGGGACGAAACAGACCAAAGGATAAGGGGGATGCTGGGGGCATTTTTGTTCAGCGGGGACGACGTGATGAAAGAGGTGGCGGTGCTTTCCGGCGGGGAAAAGACGCGGCTGGCGATAGCGAAAATGCTGACCCGCCCGGCCAACTTTATCCTGATGGACGAACCGACCAACCACCTCGATATCCCATCAAGGGAAATACTGACCGACGCGCTGGACGCCTATACGGGGACCATCTGCTTCATTACCCACGACCGGACACTGATACGGGAAATAGCCAATAAAATCATCGAGATACGGGACGGGAAAATCCGGGTCTTTAACGGCACTTATGACGAATACCTGCAAAAGCAGGAGATGCCGCAAGATGACAAAATACCGGAGACGCTAAGGCTGGTGAGGCAGGTGACGGCGGACGGCGCCGCGAAAAGAGAATCGCAGCGGCAGCGCAAGATAGCGGAAGGGAACTTAAGAAACGAGCACTACCGCGCCTTGAGCCCGGTGAAAAAACGCATCGCGGAGATAGAAGAAAAAGTAAACAGATATACGGCGCGCATCGATGAAATAGAGGGGCTCTTCGCCGACCCGAACCACTATAAAGACGGCTATAAAGCGGCGGAGACCAACCGGGAATACGTGACCGCCAAGGAACAGATAAGAAAACTGACCGCCGAATGGGACAAGCTGACCGCCGAGGCGGAAAGGCTGGTACAAGAATACGAAGAGGCGAGGGAAAAGCTGGAATGACAGCCAAAGTAAAGCGCGTCTACGGCGGGGTGGAGGCGGGGGGAACCAAGTTCGTGTGCGCGGTCGGGAATAGTCCGGGGGACATCCTGGCTAAAGAGCAATTCCCCACCACCACACCGAGGGAAACAATCGCCAAAGCGATAGGGTTTTTTAGAGAAACCGGGACGGTATTATCCGGCATCGGGATAGCGTCATTCGGGCCGCTGGACCTGAAGAAAGATTCTCCGGCATACGGCTGTATCACAACGACACCAAAACCGGGCTGGAC
>DAOUGB010000132.1:0-29741 GCA_034429595.1 Dehalococcoidales bacterium | reverse complement strand
GGGAAAAAAGCCAGCGGCCGCAAGCCGATGATACGCATCAGCGTTTCCACCTTCGTGCCCAAGCCCCATACGCCCTTCCAGTGGTGCGCCCAGGAAGGCGAAGCTTCTCTCCGGGCCAAGCAAGAAATACTGCAGAACGGGCTCCAGCAAAAGGGCATCCGGCTGGCCTGGCACGACCCCAATGTAAGTTTGCTGGAAGCGGCCATGTCCCGCGGCGATAGGCGGACCGGCAAGGTGATAAAGCGCGCCTGGGAGCTAGGCTGCAAGTTCGATGCATGGTCGGAACTCTATTCCCATGATAAGTGGCTCCAAGCCTTTGAAGAGACCGGCCTAGACCCGCATTTTTACGCCAGCCGCGAGCGTTCCCTGGACGAGGTACTGCCGTGGTCGTTTATAGACGCGGGCGTATCCGAGGATTTCTTAAAGCGGGAATACCGGCGGGCGCAAACGGGGGAGGAGACGGCGGACTGCCGGGTAGACGCCTGCAACGCCTGCGGGTTAGAGCTATCTGAAGTCTGCAAAGCAAAGAAATAGCAAAACCCCCTTAATCCCCCTTTCTTAAGGGGGGATAAGTTAGCCTCTACGGCAATTATCTGAATATAAGACCGATACATCGTCCTCCTTTTTAAAGGAGGAGCAGAGGCGGATTTTTAATACTAGAGCAATTGCGCAGTTGCGCATCGTCACGGTTACGTTTCTGTCATTCTGACGAAGGTCAGAATCCACCACTAGACTTCAAGCATCTCTCTCTTTTGAAGTGGATTCCAGCCTGCGCTGGAATGACAATTTTAAAAAGAAAGAGGGGGTTTTCAGGCCCCCTCTCATTATTTCAGCTTTTGCCAAGCTGCCTTAAGCTTTATCTTCCTTGGTTTCCTCAAAGGCGGTGATGGCCACCAGCTTATCGCCTTCGTCCAGGCTCATGACGCGGACGCCCTGGGTAGAGCGGCCCTGGGTGGTGATGCCGTGGCGGGGGTCGTCTTCTTTGACCGGCGTGCGGGTCATCATGCCTTCCGCAGAAACCAGCATCGCCTGGTGCTCCGGCGTCACGACCCGGAAGGCGGTGACATCGCCGGTCTTATCCACAATCTTGAACGTCCTCACGCCGCTGCCGGCCCGGTGCTGTTTGGGATACTGGTCTACCGGTGTTACTTTGCCGTAGCCATTCTGCGTAACGGTCAGGACATAGCCATCCGGGATAATCCGGTCCATGCCGATGACGCCATCACCGGCGGCTACTTTCATGCCGCGCACGCCGCCGGAGGTGCGGGAGGCCGCCCGGAGGCTCTTCACATCAAAGCGGATGGACTGCCCCTTGCGGGTGACCATCAGGACATCGTCCTTTTCATTGGCCAGGCAGACGGAGACGAGCTCGTCTTTAGGGGCCAGGTCCATGGCGATAAGGCCGCTGCTGCGTACCTGCATGAACTTATCCACGGCGGTCTTTTTCACTTCGCCCATCTTGGTGCACATAATCATGGAGGTCCCGGGCATCAGGCCGGTAGTGGCCACCATCGCCGTGACTTTTTCGCCTTCCGAGATGGAAAGCAGGTTGATAATCGCCAGGCCTTTGGAGGTGCGGGTGCTGCCGGCCGGTATCTCATGGCATTTCAGGTAGTATACCTTGCCTTTATCCGTAAAGAAGAACAGGTCATCATGCGTATCCGCCACCGTGAGTATCATCACGGCGTCTTCTTCTCTCGTTACCTGCCCGATGATGCCCTTGCCGCCGCGGTGCTGCAGCGCGTAATGCTTGGAAGGTATCCGCTTGATGAAACCGCGGCTGCTCAACGTGACGACGACTCTCTCATGCGGAATCAGGTCTTCCTCGGAGAAATCAAGCTTGCCCTGGTCGGTTATCTCGGTGCGGCGCTTATCGCCGTACTTGGACTTAAGGTCGCTCACATCATCCTTGATAACGGTCATCAGGCGGCGGGGGTTGGCCAGCAAATCTTCCAGGTAAGCGATAGTCTTAATGACCTCGGCGTACTCTTCTTCAATCTTCTGTCTTTCCAGGTTGGCCAGGCGGCGGAGCTGCATATCCAGGATGGCCTGCGCCTGGAGCTGGGACAGCTTGAAGCGGTCCATCAGGTTCTTGCGGGCGGTCTCCGCGGTCTCCGATTCGCGGATGGTCTTGATAATCGCATCGATGTTGTCCAGGGCGATACGCAAGCCCTCCAAAATGTGCGCCCGGGCTTTGGCCTGTTTCAGTTCGTATTTGGAACGCCGGGTGATAACCTGGCGGCGGAATTCGATATAATGCTCAAGGGCTTCCTTGAGGCTGATGACCTTGGGCTGCCCGTCTACCAGCGCCAGCATGTTCACGAAGAAGGAGGACTGCATGGCGGTGTGTTTGAAGAGATTATTGAGCACCTTGTCCGGCTGGGTATCCCGCTTCAGCTCGATAACGATGCGCATCCCCTGGCGGTCCGATTCGTCACGGAGGTCGCCGATGCCATCGATTTTCTTGTCTTTCACGAGGTCGGCAATCGTCTCGATGAGCGCGGCTTTATTGGTCTGGTAAGGCAGTTCGCTGACGATTATCTGGCGCTTGCCGGTGGGAGAAACGCCGGTGATGTGCGCCTTGGCGCGCACCACGATTTTACCGTGGCCGGTGGCGTAAGCGTTGCGGATGCCTTCCCGACCCTGGATAATACCCGCGGTGGGGAAATCCGGCCCTTTGACAATTTTGCCCAGTTCTTCAATAGTGACATTGGGATTATCGATAAGCAGCGAGATAGCATCGCAGATTTCAGTAAGATTGTGCGGCGGGATATTGGTCGCCATGCCCACGGCGATGCCGGCGCTGCCGTTCAGCAGCAGGTTGGGCAGCCGGGCGGGCAGCACCGTCGGCTCCTGCAGACTGTCATCGAAGTTAGGCGTGAAATCGACGGTTTCTTTCTCAATATCGACGAGCATTTCCTCGGCGATTTTAGCCAGGCGGGCTTCCGTGTACCGCATGGCCGCCGGAGGGTCGTTATCCACACTGCCGAAGTTGCCCTGGCCGAATACCAGGGGATAACGCATGGAAAAGTCCTGCGCCATACGCACCATGGCATCGTAAACGGAGGAATCGCCGTGCGGGTGGTATTTGCCCAGCACTTCACCGACGATACGGGCGCTCTTGCGGGTGGGCCCGTTGGACCGCAGCCCCATATCGTTCATGGCATATAAAATACGCCGGTGTACCGGTTTAAGTCCGTCCCGCACATCCGGCAAAGCCCTCTGGACGATAACGCTCATGGCGTAATCGAGGTAAGAGCTCTTCATTTCAGTTTCTATGTTAACCAGCTTCACATTGCCCGTTACCATCAGCTACAATCCTTCCTATTCGTCGTCATTGCCCGTATCGTCATCATCCACTCCCGCTTCCTCCGGCAGCACCTCTACTTCATCGCCGCCGATAATCGTATAGCCGGAGTCATCCTCTTCTTCAGATTCAGATTTGACCAATCTATCACTGCCGAAGGACCGGAACTCCTCCATGCCCTTGGGCGGGAAAGACAGCTTGCCGGCCTGCGAAGGGTGCTGGTAGGTTTCCCGGACCATGACTGTCATGCCGTCTGCGGCGGATTTTACCACGACCGCGGAATATTTATTGCCGCCAAGCATCAGCCGGATAAGCCGGGTGGCCTGCTTGGGGTCCACTTTACCGAGATATTCGCCGCGCCCGTTTTCCACCACCAGGTAAGAGCCTTCCAGCTTGAGGTTGGCTTTATCGCCGGCGACGGTGAGGGCGCGCTTTTCCTTTTGCGCCAGATCGACCAGCGTCACCACGCCGGCCTTGCCGATTTCCTCGATGAACTGCTCCGGTTCGACTTTTTCTGTCTCAACCTCGGCCTTGTCCGTCTCCTTGAGGTCGTTCAGGCGCCGCAGGTTGCGGTTGGCGATGGCGTTGTACGGCTCCAGCTTGACCGTCTGCCGGTAGGCTTCCTTAGCCTTGGCGAATTTGCCCAGCTCCATGTAAGCCCGTCCCAGCCGGTTATAGGTCTCCACATCTTCCGGGAAACTTCCGATAATTTCTTTGTTGACATCGACAGCTTCCTGCCAGCGGGCCTGCATGGCCAGGTCGATAGCTTCTTTGCTGCGCTGTTCTCTATATCTGGTCAGTTTTTCATCATTAGGTGTCATGATTATCCTCGAAAAGTAGGTTGTGTATAAAATTACCGATTATACTGGATAATTATACCATAATGGAGCGTATCAGAAAATCATTTTTGGGGAGTACTTTCAGGGAAACCGGCCCGGTTGACAAATAGTCCTGTCAGCAGATAGAATTTAAAGAGGAGCCCGACATAAAGTAAAGGAGACAAGCCTAAATGCAGGAAAAAGTGAAGGATGTGCTGGATAAAGTCCGCCCTTACCTGGTAAAAGACGGCGGCAATGTGGAACTGGTAGCGGTTGACGGCGGTACCGTAAAAGTCAAACTCGTCGGCGCGTGCGCCGGCTGCCCCCATTCAAAAATGACTTTGAAGAACGGCATCGAGCGAATCCTGAAACAGGAAATCCCGGAAGTTACCGAAGTAATAGCCGTCTAACCCAAGTAAAATCAAGGCAATAAATAACCCCCTTCTTTTCACTGGTCGGAAGGGGGTTATTGTTTTAAGCGGGTTTTTACTCTTTATCCAGCTCGAAGGCCTTGTGCAGGGCGCGCACGGCATCTTTGACGCGGGACTCCTCGATAATGCAGGTTATCCTTATCTCCGAGGTCGTTATCAGCTGGATATTGATATTTTCCTTGCTTAACGTATCGAACATGCGGGCGGCATAACCGGGGGCGTTTTGCATGCCGGTGCCGATGATGCTCACCTTGCCGTACTTGGGGTCGCCGATGCATTTTTGCGCGCCGACTGATTTAGCCAGCGGCTCGACGACGTTCATGGCGGCGGTAAGCTGGCTCTTGGCAACCGTAAACGTAAGGTCGGTAATATTTTTCTCGCTGGCATTCTGGACGATAGTATCCACGCTGATGCCGGCATCCGCCAGCGGCATGAATATCCCGGCGGCGATACCCGGATGGTCCGGCACACCTACAATCGTAATCTTGGCTACATCAAGGTCATGAGCGATGCCCCTTACTTTATTGCGAATTTCCATAGTCACCTCTTTGTGTATTAACGTACCAGGGTTTTCATTAAAGCTGGACGCGACCAGAATGGGAACGCTGAAAACTTCCCCGAGCTCTACGGCGCGGGGATGGATGGCCTTGAAACCGTAGGTCACCGTTTCCAGCATTTCATCATAGCTGATATCCTTCAATTTGCGCGCCTCCGGGAGGAGACGGGGGTCGGTGGTATAAATGCCATCAACATCCGTATACCGCTGGCAGACATCCGCCTTAAGGCTGGCCGCCAGCGCCACGGCGGTGGTATCCGAGCCGCCCCGCCCCAGGGTGGTGATATCCAGGTCTTCCGTCACGCCCTGGAAACCGGCGACGATGACGATATTATCCTTTTCCAGCTCTCTTAAAATGCGGGAGGGATCAATACCGGTGATTTTCGCCTTGCTGTAAGCATCGTCCGTTTTAATACCGGCCTGGCTGCCGCTAAGGCTGATGGCGCGGTAGCCCATGCTGTGCAGCGCCATCGTCAATAAAGTGCTGGAGACGATTTCCCCGGTGGAGAGCAGCACATCCAGCTCCCGTTTATCAGGGAACTCATTGACCTGGTAAGCCAGCTTGATAAGGTCGTCCGTGGTATCGCCCATCGCGGAAACGACGACCACCACCTTGCTGCCTGATTCCCAGGTCTTGATGATGCGCCGGGCGACATTTTTAATTTTCTCGGCGTCCGCCACGGAAGAGCCGCCGTACTTTTGAACGACTAATGCCATATTTCCAACCTTTTTTATTTATAGTTGCGCATTTACTCAATTGCGCAATTACCCATTTACGCACATGCTGACGGGGGTGTTACTTGCCGAGGAGTTGCCTTATTATTTTATACGCATCCGGCTCAAAAATTCCAGTGGCTTTAGCCTCTTTTTCCGTAAATCTTTCGGCGCCGTTGGACTTGATGCCTTTGCCCCAGACCATGAACGGCACGGGGTCGGGGATATGGGTGCGCAGCTTGACGGGGGTGGGATGGTCCGGCATGACGAGCACCCGCAGGTCGCCATGATAGTCCCGCAGCCGCCCTACCACTTCCCTATCGATGTCCTCGATAGCTTTCACCTTTTCCTCGATGTGCCCGCCGTGGCCGGCCTCATCCGGCGCCTCGATATGCACGACAACGAGGTCATGCTTCTTTAAAGCGGCTAAAGCGCCTTCCGCCTGCCCGGCGTGGTCGTTATCCATGCCGTCGGTCAGGCCTTTGATATCCAGGATCTCCATGCCCGCCATTTTCGCCAGCCCCTTCAAAAGGTCGACAGCGGAGGTCATGGCGGCGGCAAGGCCGTAGGCTTGCCGGAAAGCCGGCATTTCAGGAACACGCCCGCTGCCCCAGAAAAGCCAGCCGGTAGTAATTGGCACATCCCCCCTGTTAACGCGCGCCTGGTTGATTTTATCGCTTCTCAAGACGGTTTCCGAGCGGGCCATGAGATCTAAAAGGAACCCGCTGCCCGGCCCCTGCGGCAAAAAGTCCCTGACGGGCTTACCGGGGATATCATGGGGCGGCGTGCATTTGGCCTGCGTGGTTTCATCGTGGCCCTTGAGCTTTAAAATGTGCCGGTAGCTGACACCCGGGTAGAAGACAACATCTTCAGAGCCCATTTTTTCATTGAGCGATTTTATTATCTGGGCGGCTTCTTCCGTGCCGATATGCCCGCCGGAGTAGTCGTTCATCTTGCCGCCTTCGGTATTGACCAGGTTGCAGCGGAAGACCGCTTCTCCCGCGCCGATTTCTATGCCCAGGCTTTTCGCCTCGATAGCGGCGCGGCCTTTATAGTAGACGACCGGGTCATAACCCATGACGGACATGCAGGCGCAGGCGCTGGAAGGCTCCATGCCCGGCGGCACGGTGCGCGCCAGGCCCAGGTAACCTTCGGCGGCCATGGCGTCCAGGTTGGGGGTTTGCGCCAGCTCCAGCGAGGTCTTATTGTTTTTTTCCGGCACGGGCAGGCCGGCGGCGCCATCGACGATAAGTATGACGTATTTCATAATTCTGCCTGCTTATTGCGCAGATGCTCTTTTGCGCAGTTGCGCATTTACTGCATTGCGCTATTCTCTTTTAATTCACCCTCCCGGCCACCTGGATTCCAGCCTTCGCTGGAATGACGGACTTAGCACATCCTTGCCTTAATGGCCTCATTAGCCTTATAATGGATGGCGGCGGGGCGTAGCGCAGTCTGGTTTAGCGCGCAGCGTTCGGGACGCTGAGGCCGGTGGTTCAAATCCACTCGCCCCGACCATTCCCCCCTCACAGAAGGTTCTTGTAGGTTTTTTCGTTCCGGCGTAGCACATCAAGCACTTCTACTTTCTGCTGGCTATCACTCACATCATAGATTACACGATAATTACCAACTCGTATCCTGTAACTATCTCTCGTTTTTAACTGGATTACACCATGGGGACGAGGATTTTCAGCTAACTCCCCGAGCTTATACCTCACCCTTTCATAGTCTTTCCGCGGTAAACCGAGAAGCTCTTTTTCAGCCCGTGGTTTGATAATAACAACGTATCTCACTCGCCTTTATGCTTCTCTTTCCATTTTTTGTCCAGTTCAGCTAAAGTAATACCGCCTTCCTCCGGCTTTTTCGCAATTTCTTCCGCAACCCTTTCGTCTTCTTCCAGTTCAATCATTTCCAGCACCGCTTCCCGGATGAGGTTGGCCATTGAAGTTCGGCGCTCAAACGCCAGGCGCCTTAGCTCCTCATGATGCTCTTCAGTCAGAAAAATCGTGGTCCGCTTAAGGTTTGTCTTCTTTGTTTGTTTTGTTTTCGTCACCATCTCGCTCGCCCCCTTTGGCAAAAGGATAGCATATAAACATATATATGTCTATATGTCCTTTTATTCCCCCCGCTTCGCTTCCTCCCACAGGTCGTCCCATTCTTTCAGGGAAAGTTTCTGCAGTTCTTTGCCCTGCTTATGTGCCATTTCCTCAACTTTAGTAAACCTTTTATAAAACTTCCGGTTGGCCTCCCGCAGCGCCGCCTCCGGGTCGATACCCTCCCACCGCGCAAAATTCACCAGGGTGAACAGCAGGTCGCCGATTTCACCGGCTTTTTCTTCTTTGTTTTTTGTTTCCTTTATCTCCCCTATTTCCTCATTTATCTTATCGATAACGCCCTGGAGGTTTTCCCATTCAAACCCCACACGCACCGCCCGGCGGGATATCTCGTAAGCGTAAGCGAGGGCCGGCATCTCTTTGGGCACCCCGGCCAGCATGGACTTGCCTTCCGCCCTCTCCTGTTTTTTCAAAGCTTCCCAGTTATGCATAACCTCCGTAGAGTTGTTTACTTTCGCCGTGCCGAAGATATGGGGATGGCGGCGGATTATCTTGGTGGTAATGCTTTTAATAACATCCCCGATTTCAAATTCCTTATCGTCTCTGGCTATCTGGGCATGCAGCACAATCTGTAAAAGCAAATCGCCGAGTTCTTCACAGAGTTCGTCGGCCTCTCCCTTGTCCAGCGCTTCCAAAACCTCGTATGTCTCTGAAAGCAGGTTGCCCCGCAGCGTCTGGTGGGTCTGCTCTTTATCCCAGGGGCAGCCGTCCGGCGCGCGCAAACGCGCGATAATTTCTACCAGCGCGTCAAAACTGCTTAAGTTCTCCGGCAAAGACAAGCGGAACCTCCTTAATGTTGATTATAACGGCGGTCTCTTTCTGCAGCAACCGCGCGGGGGATGATACATGCTGCCGCATTTGCTCATTTGCGCAATAGCGCATTTACGCATTTGCGTTACCCCAGCTGCGACCCGATAAAGTCGCGCTGGCCCCGGATGAACTCGGCGGCGGTCATGGCTTTCTTGCCTTCATACTGTAGCCCCTGCACCCGCAAGATGCCGCTGCCGGTCGTTATCCCCACACCCCCCCCATTTTCCGTATAAGCGATTATTTTCCCGTATTCTGCGGCCGGTTCTGACGGAATCACCGCAGCCTCATTTATTTTGAGCTGCCTGCCTTTCCAGGTAGTAAAGCACCCCGGCCAGGGCTGGTAAGCCCTGATTTTCCGCCATATCTCCTCCGCGGGCCGGCTCCAGTCTATCAGGCCTTCCTCTTTTTTCACCTGCCCGAAGTAGGTTGCCTTAGACTCGTCCTGTTCACGCGGCGTTATTTCCCCGCGCCGCCAGCCGGTCAAAGCTTCCTCCAGCAGGTGCGCGCCGACGATGGAGAGCTTGGCGGAAAGCGTCCCGGTATTATCGGCGGGGGAAATGGGAATCGCGGCGGAGGCCAATAGCGGGCCGGTATCGAGCTTCATCCTCACCAGCTGGATGCTCACGCCGGTAAACTCGTCGCCGGCCAGTACCGCCGCCGCCACCGGCGAGGCGCCGCGGTGCCGCGGCAGCAGCGAATAGTGAACGTTAAGACATTGATACGGCGGTATTTCCAGTACCCCTCTGGTTAGAATCTGCCCGTAGGCGCAGACAACGATAACATCCGGCTTATAATTGCGCAATTGCGCAATTACGTCATCCGGTTTCAAGCTTTCCGGCTGTACCACTTCCAGGCCCCGCTTAAGCGCGGCCTCCTTGACCGCCGATGCCGCCAGACCCCGTCCGCGCCCGGCCGGCCGGTCCGGCTGGGTATATACGGCTACGATATCGAACTTACTGATTATCAGCTGTTCCAGCGCAGGCACAGCCATCTGCGGCGAACCCATAAAAACAATACGCAATTTATGTCCTCCAGACATAAAAATTCTATCATTAAAATATTTTTTTTACCACCACTCGTTAACGGGCGAGGGACACCAGAAAACGCACAAAAAACCGAGGTTTTAAGAGCTAACAAGAGGGGCTATGAAAGGAAAACGGCTGGTTGCCGTCACCAAAAAATTTGAAAAGCACTGGGTTGCGGTTGTATGCTAGGTGATGTTGCAAGTTAACGGTTTGTTAACTTTCCAACATGTCAGTTCCGCCGGAACGGGCGGTGAGGCCAGACACTCATAATTTTATCATGGGGTGAGCTTGTGCCAAAAACAGGATAGGAGATTTTTTTTACCCGCCGTTTTTTCTAGGGTAGGCATTTGTTTTTTTATGATTGACTCACTTAAAACACGCACCGCTAAAGAAATATGGGATATTGCCCTCGGCGACCTGCAGGTTCAGGTCAGCAAACCCAACTACCGGACATGGTTCAGCAAGACCGCGGGCTTAAGCTATCAGGATAATGAATTCGTCATCGGCGTGCCGAACACCTTCGCCGCGGAATATCTGGAGAAAAACCAGCTTTCCCTTATCGAAAAGGCCCTGAACGGCCTGACGGCGCCGGGCGTCCGCATCGTCTTTCAGGTCAACGGCAAGTCACACAATCCGGAGAAAACGGCCTCTTTACCGGCACTGCCGCCGACCTATACCAGGCTCAATCCCAATTACCTCTTCGATTCCTTTGTCGAAGGGGAGGGCAACCGCCTGGCCCGCGCCGCGGCGCTCTCCGTATCCCAGAATCCCGGGCGCGGCTATAACCCGCTCTTTATCTACGCCGGCCCCGGCCTCGGGAAAACGCACCTTTTACACGCCATCGGGCAGGCGGCGATCGCCAACCATATCAATGTTATCTGCACGAGCGCCGAGCAGTTCACCAACGAATTCGTGCTGGCGCTGCGCGATAGGAATACCGAGGAGTTCCGCAACAAGTACCGCAGCATCGGCATGCTGCTTATCGATGACATTCAGTTCATCGGGGGCAAGGAGCAGACGGAGGAAAGCTTTTTCCATACCTTCAACGAACTGCATAACACCAACCGCCAGATTGTCATTACTTCCGATTGCCCGCCGAAATCGATGCCCCTCCTGGAGGAACGTTTACGCTCCCGCTTCGAATGGGGTCTCATCGTCGATATCCAGCCGCCGGACTACGAGACCCGGCTGGCCATCCTCCGGTCCAAAGCCCGGCAGAAGGGCGTTAATCCGCCGCAGGATGTCCTGGAACTCATCGCCAAAGAGGCGCAGAGCAACATCAGGATACTGGAAGGCTCGCTCAACCGGGTGCTGGCCTTCGCCAAGCTCCTGAATGCCGCGCCGACCCTGGAAATCGCTGTCAGGGCGCTCGAGGATGTCGCCAGCAAAGAGTACGCGCCGAACGACATCACGCCCGCGACGATAATCGAGGCTGTTGCCAGTTGTTTCCAGCTCTCCAGGGCTGATTTAATCGGCCGCGAGCGCGATAAAGACACCGCGCTGGCCCGCCGCCTGGCCATGTATCTCCTCCGCCAGGAGACCAACTGCTCTTTAGCCCAGATAGGGCAGGAGCTGGGCAACCGCGACGCCGCCGCCGTCACTACCGCCTGCAAGAAAATTTCCGCGGATATATCGGCCAACCCCTTTATCAAGCGGAAATTCCGGGATATCCAGCGGACATTACACCAATAATCCGCCGGTAAAACGTCCCGCATTTGCCCTCCCGCTGTTAGTAGTATTACTATAACCATTTTTCCCCGGGCAATTTAGCTGCATAATGCCCCATTTGCCTTGTGGATTATTTGTTATTATTTTGGCGATTTATTAGGTATATTTTTACTTCTTTTTGCGGTCTTTTTGTGGAATATTTCCGCCTCTGCCGCTGGCTATTGTTCATTTCCTGCCTTTATCTTTAGCCCCGCTGTTATTTATAATACGGATATTTAAATTCTTATCCTGATCACTTGTTGTATAATCATACTGTTAACGAAATATTGTGAAAGAATGTTTTAGATGATAGACCATGTAGAGATAACGGTCAGGGCGGGGAACGGTGGCAACGGAGCGGTGGGCTTCCGTCGGGAGATGTACGTGCCTTACGGCGGTCCGGATGGCGGCGATGGAGGCAGGGGCGGGGATGTAATCATCCGGGCGGACAGGACGGTGGATAACCTGCGGGCTTTCCGCCAGAAGAACGTCTACAAAGCGGAAAACGGGCATAACGGCGCCGGCCGGAAGAAGTTCGGGCGGGATGGGGAGGACCTGGTGTTGAAGGTTCCGCCGGGGACAGTCATTACCGCCGCGGATGAGGAAGGGCAGGAAACCACTTTAGCCGACTTGGGCGGTGACGGAGATAGTGTCGTTGTGGCGGCGGGAGGCAAGGGAGGATTTGGCAACGTGCACTTTAAGTCGTCCGTGAACCAGGCGCCGCGCATCGCGCAGAAGGGTGAGGCGGGGCAAGCGTGCTCCGTCCGTATGGAGATGAGGCTTATCGCCGATGTCGGCATCATCGGCTATCCCAACGCCGGGAAGTCGACCCTGCTGGCGGCGGCATCGGCGGCCAAACCGAAAATCGCCAGTTACCCCTTTACCACCCTCGAGCCGGTACTGGGATTCGTGGAAATAGGTCCGGATAATTTCGTCATCGCGGAGATACCGGGTCTTATCGAAGGCGCGCACCTGGGCAAGGGCCTGGGGCACGATTTCCTGCGCCACGCCATGCGCACCAAAATGCTGGTGCACCTGGTAAGCGGCGATTCCGGCTCGCCGGCGGATGACCTGGTTAAGGTCAATAACGAGCTGGCGCTGTTCGACCCCGCGCTGGGGAACAAACCGCAGATCGTCGCCGTCAACAAAATCGATATACCGGAAGTGCAGGCAGTGCTGGACGTCATTAAAAGCGAATTCGCCGCGGCCGGCATCAGGGCGCACTATATATCGGCGGAGACGGGCGACGGCGTTAAAGGGCTGATGGCGGAGGTGCTGAAAACTCTGAAGGCGGAAAGCGCCGCGGCAAAGAAGCCGGAGGCAGCGGTCAAGGTCTTCCGGCCGCAGCCGCGGGAACCGCGCATCAGCGTCGAGCGGCGAGGCGATGAATATATCATCCGCGCTCCCGGCCTGGATAGGATGTTCGCCGGGCAGGGCGCCACCGCCAACGAACTGCGCTGGCAGCTTAATATCCAGCTGGAAAAGCACGGCGTGAACAAAGCCCTGGAAAAGGCGGGGATTAAGGCGGGGGATAAGGTGCGCTGCGGCGACCTTACCTGGGAGTGGTCTCTGCCGGAGAAAGAAATAAAGAGAATCGGCGTTTTGGGCGGCACGTTCGACCCGGTGCACCTGGGGCACATTATGATGGCCGAGGAAGTCAAAAGGTCGCTGGACCTGGCCGAGGTGCTGTTGATACCGGCCGGTCAGCCGCAGTCCAGGCCGAACGAAAATATCACTCCGGCCAGGCAAAGACGGGAGATGCTGGAACTGGCCGTCGCCGGGAAGCCGGACCTGAAGATATCCGCCATCGAGATAGAGCGCAAAGGGCCTTCCTTTACCGTCGACACGCTCATGGAGTTGCGCAAGACCTACGGGAGCGGCCACGAGCTATATTTCATACTGGGCTGGGACAGCCTGGAACAGCTGCCGGCCTGGCATGAGCCGTCCCGCCTCATGAATTTATGTTATCTGGCGGCGGTGCCGCGGCCGGGCTATAAGCGGCCGGTGCTGAAAGCGCTGGAAGGGGTGCTGCCCGGCATCACCGAACGGGTAATCTTCATGGACGGCCCGAAGGTGGACATCAGCGCCACCGAGGTACGGGAACTGGCGGCAAAAGGGGAGCCTATCGGCCACCTGGTGCCGGAGGCGGTAGCCAGGTATATTCAAAAGAACAAATTATACACAAATCCGTAATTGTAGCTATAGAATAAATGCCGCAAATGCGGAGTTGCGCAAATGCGGATATACGCAGATAAATACGAGAGAGGTAAAATTATGAAAGCAGTCGGCATCGTCGGCAGCCCGCGCCGGGGCGGCAACACGGAAATATTAACGGCGCACTGCCTGAAAGCCATCGCGGAAGAGGGGCTGGAAACGGAACTGGTCAGGCTGGCGGGACTGGATATCCGGGGTTGTAAACACTGCGGGTATTGCCACGATCATCCCGGGGAGTGCTCCACCAAAGACGGCTTTCAGGAGATACATAAAAAGATGCTGGCGGCCGATGCCGTTATCGTCGCCTCGCCGGTCTATTACGGCTCGGCCACCGCGCTGGTGAAAGGACTGCTGGAACGGGCCGGTTTTACCTCGCGCGGGAAGTTTGCCGGCAAGGTCGGCGGGCCGCTGGTGGTAGCGAGGCGGGCGGGGCAGAACTTTACCTTTGCCGAACTGCTTTTCTGGTTCCACATCAACCAGATAATCAATCCCGGCAGCACCTACTGGAACATGGCCTTCGGGCGGGAAAAGGGAGAGGTGGAGAAGGACGAGGAAGGCATGATGACCGCCTGGAACTTTGGCAAGAACGTGGCAAAAGTGACCAAAAAACTAAGGGGATAAGGGAAAGTGCCAAAAGAGCCCCCAACCCCCCGCATTTTTCATTTTAACGCGTCTGGCGCGGATTCTCTGAAGCCCCGCCGCCCCCGAAACCGGGGCTGGTGAAAAATTTCTGAATCGGGCTATAATTAAGTGAATTATTCTCAACGGAGGTAATCCTTTGGCCGGAGAATCGGTAATTACGGAAGAACTGAACAGCCTGCTCAACGTCGAGCTGGGGCCGGAAGTCTATGAGATAGAAAAGGGCATGCTCGCCAGGTTCGCCGAGGCCATCGACGACCCCAATCCTAGATGGCTGCAAGAAGGGCCGCCCACTTTCCCCTGCGCCATCGTCCCCAAAAAACTGCTCAACAAGCTGTTCAACGCGGATATCCCTTTAAAGCGCCTCCTCAACGGTACCAGCGAGCTGGAATACATCAAACCCATCAAAGCCGGCGATACTATTTCCATCACCGCCAAACTTACCCGGCTCCGCCAGGTGCAGGGCGCGGAAGGCCCCACGCTTTTCATGTTCACGGAGATGACCTATACCAACCAGCGCGGCGAGGTTGTGGTAAAAGGAAAGAACACCTACATCAAATACTGATGTAAAATCTCCCTTATTCCCTCAATTACGAAGGAGGGAAAGATTGAATATAGCCAAGTGTGGAATGGTTTAGCCGGTCATCCTCTCCCCTTCGCAAGGGGAGAGGGAGAGAGGGATTTTGAAAAAAGGAAAAATTATCATGGCAGAGACACTGTATTATGAAGATATCTCTGAAGGCACCGAGGTACCGGCGCTGGTAAAATACCCCACCACCATGCAGCTGGTGAAATACGCCGGGGCGTCCGGGGATTTTTATCAGATTCACTACGATAAAGATTTTGCCCTGGCCAACGGCCTGCCCGGCATCATCGTCCACGGGTGGCTGGCGCTGGCCTTCCTGGGGCAGATGGTCACCGACTGGATAGGGGAGCGGGGCGAGCTGTTAAAGTTGACCGGCAGCTACCGCGGCATGAATAAAGTCCACGAGGACCTTATCTGCAACGGCAAGGTGACCAAAAAGTACGGCGAGAACGGCAAGAACTGCGCCCGGCTGGAAATCTGGGTAGAGAACCCCCAGGGCGATAAGACCGTCACCGGCTCCGCCGTCATCGCGCTGCCTTCCCGCGCCTAAGCCCCCCGGCAGGCCCGGGGTAAACGTAAATCCTCAACTGCGCAAATACGCAAATGCGTTTATCCGTCATTGCGCCCCATTCCGATGAGCCTTGATAATCTCCTCGAATCGGAAGGCGTGGCAATCTCTATAAAAAATTTACGCTAATGATGGAGATTCCCACGTCGCTTCGCTCCTCGGAATGACAAAAAAGCGCGACTGCGCAGTTACGCAAATACTCCGGTCGTTCGGAGTAGCGCATGGAGATTACCGTGTCCCCCCGCCATTGAAAGGGAGTGCCCAAATCACCTTCTCCCTCCCCGCGCACAGGGAGGGAGATAAGAAGAGGCAGGGGCTCCTCCCCCTTCGTAAAGTCGTAGATTCCGCGCCGATTCGTAATCTCATGCGGCGTCCCGTATGAACAAAGTGAATCGGGATATGACCAAATGGAATCGGAAGGGGATTAAAGGGGGTTTTAAAACCTGCCCCCCCTCTTCCGCTAGTCTGACTTTTTCTGCTTGATGCCCTCTAGCGATTCCAGCAGCAGCTCTGCCAGGTCCACGGCTTTGACCCGCTCCTCCGCCTCCTTGGCTTTCAGGCCGTCTTCAAACATGGTCAGGCAGTAAGGGCAGGCGGTCGCCACGCAGTCCACGCCGGTGTTAATAATTTCCTCCACCCGCCGGACGTTAACGCGCTTGTCCGGGTCTTCCTCCATCCACATGTGGCCGCCGCCCCCGCCGCAGCAAAAGCTGTCCGATTTGCGCCGCGGCAGCTCGAAATTGGTCAGGTTGACGGCTTCGAGGATTTGCCGGGGCTCTTCGTAAATATCGTTATAGCGCCCCAGGTAGCAGGAATCGTGATAGGCGGCCTTTTTGGTGTACATGTAGTTGACCTTGAGCCGGCCGTCTTTAATCAGGTCGGCGAAGAATTTTGTATGGTGGACGACCTCGTAGTTCCCGCCGAACTGCGAATATTCGTATTTCAGGCTGTTAAAGCAGTGCGGGCAGGAGGTAAGAATCTTTTTCACGTTATGGCCCTTGAAGATTTCGATATTCTGCTGGCAGAGGGTCTGGAAGAGATATTCGTCCCCCATGCGCCGGGCGGGGTCGCCGCAGCAGGCTTCCTCGTCGCCCAGGACGGCGAATTTAATGCCCGCCGCCTGCAGGACTTTAGCGGTAGCCCTGGCCACCTTCATATTACGGTCTTCCAGAGCGGCGGAGCAGCCCACCCAGTAGAGAATATCAATGTCTTTAGCGTCGTCAACCGTTGCGATATCCAGGCCTTCCGTCCAGGTAGTGCGGGTGGAGGTGGTGCCGCGGTAGGGGTGCATCCTTGACTGAAGGCTCTGCAGCGCCTGCTGGGCGGCCTCCGGGAAACTGCTTTTTTCCATCGCCAGGTTGCGGCGCATGTCCACGATTTTGGGAACGTGCTCGATATAGACCGGGCAGGCCTGCATACAGGCGCGGCAGGTGGTGCAGTCCCAGATAGCTTCCTCCTTGATGACCTCCCCGAGCATTTCCTTACGCGCCTCCGCCTTCTTTAGCGCGAACTTGCCGGGATAAACGTCGTAAAGATGGTTCTTAAGGTCCTGGATAACGCTCTTGGGGTTAAGCTGCTTGCCGCTGGCGTAAGCCGGGCAGGCGTCCTGACAGCGCCCGCAGCGCGTGCAGGCGTCCAGGTCCATGAGCTGCTTCCAGGTAAAGTCTTCGATTTTATCGGCGCCGAAGTGCTCCGTCTTCTCGAGGTCGATAGGCGCCAGCGCGCCTTTGGGGCCGAGGTTCCTGAAGAAAATATTGACCGGGTCCCAGAGAATATGGAACAGACGCGAGTTCACGAAGGTAAGATAGGCAAACAGCCCGAAGGCAAAGACGATGTGGAACCACCATAAACCGGTATGCCAGCCGAGCAGTGTCGATTGGGAAGCGCCTTTGAAAGCTAAGGCGAGCACGTAGCCGCCCGGCGACCACGGCGCCCAGCCCGGGTTGGTCTGGAGTTCGGTGGCGGCCATGCGCAGGCCTTCTACCAGGAAACCGGAGATGAGGACCACCAGGATAATCAAGAGCGCGGCCAGGTCCTCCCGCTTGTTATCGATGCGGTCGGGCTTTTTAACGTAGCGGCGGTACATCGCCATCAGCACGCCGATGATAGCCAGCACCCCGAAGCTGTCTGAAATCACGGAAAACGCCAGGTAAACGTTGCCGTAAAGGAAGTCGTAAATATAGTGGCTGAAAGATTCCAGCACGGTAGCCAGGAAAAGGAAGGCAAACCCCGCGAAGATAAAGAAGTGCATCAGGCCCGGGAAAAACTCCCGGGGGCGGGCGGGCTTCTCGATGCCGAAGAACTTGCGGTGCAGGAAGCCTTCGACGATGACGCGGTAAATAAAATCGCCGGTTCTTTTGCCCCAGCGGTTGGCGCGGTCGGCCTTGCTGCCCGCCTTCCACCGCCGGATATGGTTGACAATGCCCCAGATAAGGAATGCCACGGCGATGGCGGCCAGGATGTACATCGGCCAGTGTAAATCGATATTCCAGAAGGTCAAACGGGTCGGTTCATCCATGATTATTACCCCTTTCCAGGATAAAACGTTATGAGTATGGTTATATTATAACCAACATCGGCGGGGCTTTGACAACTCCGGATATTGGGGATATCATAAAAATTCACGGTAATGCATTTACTAAAACAGTTGCTCATTTGAGGTATTGCGTAAATGCGTAATTGCGCGTTTACGGCCTGCCATCTCACCGTCTCGCCCTTTCTTAAAGGGAGATTAAGAGGGTTTTAAAAACCTTCCCTCTCCCCGCCGGCGGGGAGAGGGTGAAATCAGCTCTTTATGAGCTAAAGGATGAACTATGCAGCGCTTTGAACTTATCGAACATACGGCGGACACGGGGCTGCAAGCTTACGGCCAGGACCTGCCGGAGGCTTTTGCCAATGCCGCTTACGGCATGTTCTCCATCATCGCGGAATTGGATAGCGTCAAAGAAGCGGAGACCCGGATGATTGAGGTAAAGGAAGATGGCCTGGAAGCCCTGCTCTTCGAGTGGCTGAACACTTTGCTCTATTATTTTGACGTGGCAACACTGCTTTTTAAGCGGTTCGAGATAACGGAGTTCGCGGAAAATCATCTGGTCGCCCGGTGCTGCGGAGAGAAATACGATGCCTCCCGCCACCGCCTGAAAACCGGCATCAAGTCCGCCACCTACCACATGCTGGAGGTGGATGAAAAGAATAATACCGTCCAGGTCATTTTTGATGTCTGAAGAGGTGACATTTTCCTGTTTACATCCTAAAAATATTGACGTATACTCTAAAAGCTTTTTTATTTTACTTACTTTACCGGTCTTTTGAGCACTGTCTTGAAAGGTGAGAGGAGAGTAGTCTCACGGAGAGGGGCAGCGCCCCTCTCTCATCAACTCCCCCTCTCAAACAAAGAAGCAACGGTGAAAAAATGCTAAGTTTGAGAGGGGCAGGGGAGAGTAAGCAGAAAATCAAAGGAAGCTGGCTTAACATAATAGACGGGTGAACGAATACCAAACGAATCAGCTTCACCTCAAAGCTAAGGGGCAGAAAAATATTTTTTCGGAACGAATAAAAAAAGCGGGGACGGGTTTGGTTATTGTATCTTGGTTATTGGTTATTCTTCAGGAGGAAGATGATGCCGGACTGGGGCGGTAAACTGGAAAAAATAGATGAATTCCGCTGGCGCATTCCTAAAAGCTATAAACCGGGCATGCGCGTGGACGGCCTTATCTACGCGGACGAGCCCATGCTCAAGCACATTATCGATGACCAGGCGCCGGAGCAGGTGGCCAACGTAGCCTTTCTGCCGGGCATCGTGGGGCAGTCTTTAGCCATGCCGGATATCCACTGGGGCTACGGCTTCGCCATCGGCGGGGTGGCGGCCATGCGCGTTGGTGACGGCGTGGTATCGCCGGGGGGCGTGGGCTTCGATATCAACTGCGGCGTGCGCGTCCTGCGTACTAATCTGACCGGGGAACAGGTAACCCCGAAGCTAAAAAACCTCATCGACGCCCTGTTTTATGCCGTGCCTTCGGGAGTGGGTTCCCAAGGCGCGGTCAAGCTGCGCGCCGGAGAAATCGATGACGTGCTGGTCAAAGGTTCGCGCTGGGCGGTGGCAAAGGGCTACGGACGGCCTGAAGACCTGGAGACCACCGAGGAAAACGGCGAAATTAAAGGCGCCGACCCCTCGAAGGTCAGCTTCCGGGCTAAAGAGCGCGGCGTCCCCCAGCTTGGCACGCTCGGCTCCGGCAACCATTTCCTGGAAATAGCCGCCGTCGATGAAATATATGATGCGGTCGCGGCTAAAGCGATGGGTATCGATAAAGTTGGGCAGGTCATGCTGTACGTTCACTGCGGTTCCCGCGGGCTCGGCCACCAGGTGGCGGACGATTATATAAAAGTGATGCTCAAGGCTATGGCCAGGTACGGCATCGAGGTGCCGGACCGCCAGCTCGCCTGCGCGCCGGTAAAGTCGGAGGAGGGGCAAAGCTACCTCGCGGCCATGCGCGGGGCCGCCAATTACGCCTGGGCCAACCGCCAGTGCATCACCCACTGGGCAAGGGAGGCTTTCTGCCGGGTGATGGGGATGCCGGAAGCGGCCGCCGGACTCCAGCTGATTTATGATGTTTGCCATAACATCGCCAAGATTGAGGAGCATGAGGTAGCTGGGAAACCGGAGAAGCTCTGCGTGCACCGCAAAGGCGCCACCCGGGCCTTTGCCGCCGGCCACCCTGATATCCCGGCAAAGTACAAGTCTATCGGCCAGCCGGTTCTTATCCCCGGGGATATGGGGCGCGCGTCCTACATTCTGGCGGGAACGGAAAAAGCGATGCAGGAGACCTTCGGGTCCACCTGCCACGGGGCGGGCCGTATGCAGAGCCGGGCGGCGGCCAAAAGGACAATCAATGGCCGTGAATTACTGGCGGAACTGGAAAACCGTGGTATCATGGTACGGGCGGGCAGCCTGTCCGGCCTGGCGGAGGAAGCCCCGGAAGCCTATAAAGACGTTGGGGACGTGGTGCGGGTAGCCCACGGCGCCGGTATCTCTAAAAAGGTGGCCCGTACGAGACCGCTGGCGGTGGTCAAGGGGTAATTCTTGGTTGTTATTCTAAGCCGCCGGCGAAGAATCCGTTTCCTCCCCCTTGATTGGAGAGGGGGACAGGGTGAGGGTGAATAAAATATGGAACAGCGATTTTCTGAAGGCCAACAGGTAAAAATCATCGAGCTCATTGATGGGTTCGGGCGGAAGGACCCGCGCGTGACGGACTGGGTGGGCAAGACGGGGGAGGTCGTAAGGTGCTATTACGCTTCCTTCAGCGAGGTCTGGGAGAAAACGCTCAAGCCGCTCGATGCCTACTGCTACGATATCAAGCTCGACGATGGCGGGGAAATCGTCCGGGGCATCCCGGAGGTGGGGCTGGAAGCCATATCGCTTTTCCGCAAGTGAGCAGTTGCGCAACTGCTCATCACTTGTCCTTAATGATTTTATCTTCTTCCTTAACGTATCTGGACGCCAGCGTGCAATGCACGAACAAAACCGGCTTGTCCACCCGCTGGAACTCCAGCGGGCAATGAATCATGCCGGCGGGGATGTAAACGGTGGTGGGGGTGGTTATTTTATGGATTTCCCGCTCCGGCCCCAGCCCTATCTCGATATCCGCCCCCAAATCCCCCATGTTATCCGGGTCGAACGACATGAAGTAGAGATACATGTCAAAATCATGGGAGTGGGCATACTCCTCCATTAAAGTAGGCTCGGTGATGCGCAGGAACATGATGGTGAAATTGGATTTATACTCTTTTTCCCCGGTGTAAATGAATTCCGGGCCGTAACCCCCGGTCGCCACCGGCTTTTTAATGACGTATTGACCGTATTTGTCTGCCATAGCCCGCTGCCTCCTTAGCGTAAAGCTGTAATCTTTCGTCACATCATAATGGACAGAATAAAGCGCGTCAAGCTAAAGCAGTATGGTATGATGACGGTAGAGAAAAATGTATCAAATCATCGATACCCACGCCCACCTTGAGGAAATAGTAAACCTGGAACAAGTCCTTGCGGAAGCTAAAACGGCCGGATTGGCGGCAATTATCGCCGTGGGGTCGGATATAAAGAGCAATGCCGGGACGCTGGAAATCGCCGCGCGCTACCCGGGCTTCGTTTACCCCGCCCTCGGCTGGCATCCCTGGTATATCAAAGAAGCGGAAATCGATTCCACCCTTGAGTTTATCAGGGCAAACATAGACCGGGCGGTGGCCATCGGGGAGGTGGGGCTGGATTATCACAAGCGGGTGCGGGAGGGGGCGGATAAAGACCTGCAAAAGAGGGTGCTCCGGGAGCTTCTTAAAATAGCTAAAGAGCGCAATAAACCCGCCTGCATCCATTCCCGCTACGCCTGGCGGGACGCCTGCGACCTTGTCCGGGAGGCGGGGCTGTCCCAAGCGGTCTTCCACTGGTACACGGGCACTTCCAGCGTGTTAAGGGATATTATCGCCAGCGGCTATTACGTTTCCGTAACGCCCGCCGTAGCTTATCACGAGGAGCACCGCCGCGCGGTCAAAGAAACGCCGCTGGAACAGCTTTTACTGGAAACGGACTGCCCGGTTACTTACGCGCGGGGCCGGGAAGGCGAGTTTACAGCCACGCCGGCGGACGCTTTAAGGTCTTTAAAAGGGGCGGCGGAGCTGAAGGGCTTGAGCGGAGAAGAACTGGCGGCAAAGACGGCGGAGAACGCGAAGAGGCTATTCGGGATTGGGGAGAAAAACGGCTAAGGCTTTAGAAGAAAACCGCCATCCCCCTCCTCCGCATGGATAGAGGTGGAACAAACAGTACGTATTATATATTCCGTACTATAATTACATAACTATAAATTCCTCACTAAAGATTTACCACTTTTGCATACTCGGTTTGCTGCCGGCGTGCAGGTGCATTTTGTATTCCCGCCAGATAAACCCCAGCGATATGATTACCCCCAGGATATCCGAGGCCGGGGAGCAGAGCCACACCCCGGTAAGCCCGAAGAGGTAACGGAACAGGAACAGCAGCGGAATAAAAACGATGAACTGGCGTATCAGGGATAAAGCCAGCGCCGTTTTACCCTTGGAAAGCCCCTGGAAGGTGGTCACAATCATGATACTCGGGCCGATAAGCACCATCGTGGAAAGCATTATCCGCATCGCCGGCACGGCTACTTCCATCATCTCGGCATCATCGGTAAAAATGTCGATAATCTGCGGCGTCCATATCTCCATACCGATGGTGATTATCACCAGCAGCGCCATGACCCCGACCGTGGCTTTCTTCACGGCGCTCCATAAGCGTTTAAAGTTATCCGCCCCGAAGCAGTAGCCTACGATGGGCAAAAGGCCGTGGGACACGCCCATGACCGGCATAAAAGCAAAGTCTGATACGCGCATGACGATGCCCACCGCCGCCACGGCGACCGACCCGAAGGAAGACACCACGATATTCCACAGCATAAAAGCGAAGCTTTCCGTAACCTGGAGTATCGCGGAAGGCGCCCCGACATGGTATATTTCCCGGATAATGCGCCAGTCCGGCCGCATATCAGCTACTTTTATCTTGTAGGCGGTCTTGTTGGTAAGGATATAGAACAGGCCCAGCACAGACCCGCAGCCCTGCGCGATGACCGTGGCCCAGGCGGCGCCGGCCACCTCCATTCTCGGGAAGGGCCCGATGCCAAGTATCATAAAAGGATCAAGCGCGACATTAATGACCGTAGCGCTAATCATGATAATCATCGGTTTGACAGCATCGCCGGAGCCGCGCAGCAGGTTGGCAACCAGTATGGTGAAAATCATCAGCGGCGCGCCATAGGAAGTGATGACGAAGTATTGCCGGGCGTAGTCCATGAAGTCCTCTCTGGCCCCTATTAAGCGCAGGATGGGGTCGTGGAGAAAGGTGGCCAGAAGGATGAAAATCAGCCCCCAGAACGCGCTCAGGAAGAATATCTGGCCGGCCACGCGGTTGGCTGCGTCAACGTTTCTCTCCCCGAAGCGGCGGGAGACCAGCGCGCCGATGCCGGTGCCCGTTCCCCCGCCGATGGCGTAAAAGAGTATCTGGTAAGGGAAAACAATGGTCAGCGCGGAAATAGCGCGGTAGCCTACCGAACCTACGAAGATAGTGTCTACGATATTGTATAAGGTTGTTGATATCGTCGAGGCGATGCCGGGCAGGCTTAATCTTACCAGCAGCCTGCTTATAGGCGCCGTGCCCAGACGTTCGGTATATTCTTTCATTAATTCATCCTTAATAAAAACGGCGCAAAGCCGCAGAATAAAAGCATGGAATCACCCGATGATGTGGAATTACGGCAAACAGTTGCTGGAAAGCCCGGAGTTAAAAGGGGCGGCGGGATTGCCCCGGTTGATTCAACCGTATCAGAAGCAGGCCATTCCTGTTTTGGGATGGATGATAACAGCAAGCATGAAGATTACTCTTTCCTTGGTTTGTCCCGGTCTTCCCAGGGCGGGCTGCAGAACCACCACCAGCGGCGCCTGCGAAACCTGCCGAGTATAAAAGACAGCCCGATGATTATCAGAATGACTGGCCAGGTATATTCCCAGACGGAACCGCTAAGGACGTCCAGCTTTACCAGCAGGGCAATTACCCCCACGGCCACGATAATAGCTCCAAAAACCATTTTACCCTCCCCCTTAACCCCGCTTGATACTGTAGAGCGGACTATTTGGCTCTCTATAATACCTCTATGGCATCGGAGATGTCAATCTTTGGAAACGTACGTCCGCCGGATATAGTTCCGCTAACTAAGGACTTTTTCCTCGGTAAGCTGACGGATTTCCTCCGTCGATAAGCCCAGGAGCTTACCGAAAACGTACTCGTTATGCTCGCCGAGCAGCGGAGCGGTCTGATAATTACCCTCGGGACAGTCACTGAACCTGAAAGGCAGCCGGGCCAGGACATTGTTGCCCAGTACCGGATGATTAGCCTCTCTGAAAAAGCCCCTCGCTTCCAGGTGCTTATCGTCATGAAGCTGTTTGGTGCTGAAAGAAGGCGCTGCCGCTATCCCTGCTTTTTGCAGTATCCCGGCCAGTTCGTACATGCCGTACCGGCGCGTCCACCCGGCCAGATGTTTATCCAGTTCATCCTGGTTATCCCACCGTTTGAGCTCGTCACTGAATTCCTCTTTTTTCGTCCAGTCGGGGTTGCCCATCACCCGGCAGAGAGATTCCCATTCCGGCTGGCCGGCCACCGCCAGGGCTAGCCATTCCTCTTCATCGCCTGACATCTTGCAGGGGTAACAGCCGTGGGGAGCCATGACCGCGTCGCGGTTGCCGGTGCGCTCGCCAACGCTGCTGTTGATGATGTAGCCCATCACCATTTCTCCCAGGAAATTGGCATGCCCTTCAATCATGGCGGCATCGATGTATTGGCCTTCACCGGTGGTCATGCGGTGGTATAAAGCCGTCAAAATGGATACGGACCCGTGAATCGCCTGCGCGCCGTCCGTCCACGGAGAAACGCCGATGACGTTCGGTTCCCCGCCGGGAAAACCATTCGAGAATGTTGCTCCGGTAAAGGCGTCCACGATTTCCGCGTAAGCCGGGCGCTCCTTATGCGGCCCGCTCCGGCCGTAGCCCGACCCGGCGTAATAGATAATATCCGGTTTAATTTTTTTCATTTCTTCATAGCTCAAGCCCCACCGCTCCAAAACCCCGCCGCCGAAATTCTCGGCTACCACATCGCATATCTTTATCAGCTTTTTCGCCAGCTCCCGGGCTTTGGGCGTGGTCATATTGAGGGCGATACTTTTCTTGCCCCAGTTGAGTGAGGCAAAAGCGCTGCCGACATTCGGGCCCGTTCCCGCCATGCCGGGCGGGGCGCCCACGGTGCGCATATAATCAATCCTTGTGCTGGTTTCAACCTTGATGACTTCCGCCCCCATCACGGATAGCCATTCCGTGGCGTGCGGGCCGGCCCACATCTGGCAGAAATCCAGGACTCTTATACCGGCTAGAGGTAAGCTGTTCATTTTTATCTCCCCGTTCCGATTGTCATTGCGAGGCCGAAGGCCGTGGCAATCTCCAACACTGGCTTAAACTCATCATAGAGCTTGCCGCGCCTTCCGATTCGGCAAACTCATCGGAATGGCTCGCCATGACGGATTATTAAATAATCCCCCCCTGCCTCATTCTCACCAGCTGTTCCCGGTTGTAATGCAGCATACCGCAAAAGACCATCTCGTTATGTTCTCCGAGTAAAGGAGCCGGGCGCTCGATAGCTGCCGGTGTGCCGGAAAGCTTAAAAGGCGCCCCGGGATATTTGAGTTTCCCGGCGATAGAATGATCGATTTCACGCCAGAAATCCCGGAAGGCAAGCTGTTCGTCAGCGACCAAATCCTTGACGGAGCGGACCAGCGAGCAGGGGACGCCGTGTTCCAGGGCGAGGGAATTTATCTCTTCAGCCGTGTGCTCCATCGTCCAGACGGTGATAAGCTGGTTAAGCTCGACGATGTAGTTGTTCCGCTGCAGCGGGTCGGCGAACATCGGCTCCTTCGACCATTCCGGGTCGCCCATCATCTTGACGACGAGGTGGTAATGGGGCCCTATCCAGATAACCACATAGCCGTCTTTGCAGGGATATAGAAAGCCCCCGAACTTCTTTCTGCCGAATTCGCGGGAAGGAACCTCTTCCATGACACTGTAATAGGCAAGCTGCTGGCGGGTTATCGAGGCTACGGCCTCCTGTTTGGACAAATCGATATGCTGTCCTCCCCCGCTCTTCCCCCGCCCTATCAACGCTCCCAGGGTACAGGCGGCGGCCGTCAGTCCGCACATAAAATCCGCCGCGTGATTGGGGACTTTCAGCGGGGGTAAACTGGCGGGCTCCCTGACGCCTTCATCGGGGTTGCCGAAGGCTTCCGTACCCGCATGGGCGCTGATAAGGTCGTTGCCCTTATAGTCTTTAAAGGGGCCGGTCTGCCCGAAAGGCGTGATGGAGGTCATCACCAGGGAAGGGTTCAGCTTTTTGATAGCGGAATAGCTTAAGCCCAGCGCCTTCATCTCCTTAACGGAATGGTCTTCAATTAAAACATCCGCCCACTGAAGAAGTTCCTTGAAAATCTTCAGACCGGCGGCGGTCTCCACGTTCAGCGTTATGCCGGATTTGTTGGTATTAAGAAACAGGAAAAGCCCGCTTTTCTCGGGGTGGGGCAGATTTTGGGGGAAAGGTCCCCAGCTGCGGGCTTTGTCTCCCGCTCCGGGCTTTTCCACCTTGATGACCTGTGCCCCCGTATTGGAAAGCAACTTGCCGCAATAGGGCCCGCTGATAAAATCGCTGAATTCTAATACTTTTACGCCAGAAAGAGCCTGCCGGTTCATGCTGAACTCCTTGTTTTCTACCGCTATAAATATACTGAAAATCATCCGGCGTTGGCAAATCGCACCGGGGAGCAAGC
Source organism: Dehalococcoidales bacterium (assembly GCA_034429595.1). Taxonomy (GTDB): domain Bacteria; phylum Chloroflexota; class Dehalococcoidia; order Dehalococcoidales; family RBG-16-60-22; genus RBG-13-51-18. Next base: position 2,832 of record DAOUGB010000132.1, on the reverse strand, counting down.
AGAGCATGCTTCTATATGGAATAAAAAAGCGCCGTTATATATGGCAAAATATAACGGAATTGTACTTAAGTGCAATCTATATTGTATTGACAAGCGGAGTTAGGCATTATAATATAGTTCTGGATGGAACTTCTCTCGCAATTCCCCACGCTCCCTTTTTGCATTGGACTATGACCATTGAAAACGAAATAAACAAGCGGACCGATAAAACTCCCCTGGGTACTCTTTTATCCATTCTCATGTCTTTTGAAGTGCTGGAGCGCTACCTGGAGGTGGAGCTAAAACACCACAAAGCCAGCCTTATCCGCTTCAACATCATGAGCCATCTTTTCAAGAACGGCGGCGAAATGACGCCTTCTGAAATATCGGAGAGCGTCTTCCGGGAGAAAAATTCGGTGACGGCCGTCATCAATACCCTGGAGAAAGAAGGGGTGGTCCGCCGCGAGCCTTCTACCAGCGACCGCCGCTCCGTCAAAGTGGTCATCACCGATAAAGGCTGGAAAGAAGCCAACCGTTTAAGCCCCATCGCCCAGGAGCTAAGCCGCGAGGCTTTGGCCTGCATGGATAAGGATAAAGTTGAAGACCTGGTGGAAATAATGAGGAATTTCCGGGAAAAATTATTGCCTAAAATCACCAAAACTTCGGGCAACGGCAAACGCCAGCCGCAGACCCTGGAGATTAATAAATAGAGGTTTTACAGCGGAACCGGTTGAACCAGACGCTGAATAAGATAAAAGAGGGGATCATGTAACTGTGAAAGAAATTAGGTTCCACGGACGCGGAGGCCAGGGGGCGGTCATGGCGGCCAAAATGCTCGCCAGCGCCTTACTGGTTGAAGGCAAGCATGTCGCCAGCTTTCCGATGTACGGCTTTGAAAGACGCGGCGCGCCGGTCGTAGCTTTTACCCGCTTTGACGATAAGCCGATACGGGAAAAGACGCAAATCTACAATCCTGACTGCATTATCGTCATCGACCCTGGGCTATTGACCCTGCCGACTCTTTTTACAGGGTTGAAGCCGGAAAGTATCTTCATCCTTAACACGGCCAAGAAAGAATATAAACAGCCTGATAAGGCATTAAAAACCGGCGGCCTGGTTAACGCCACCGGAATCGCCGTCCAGGAAGTGGGACGGGATATCCCCAACACCTGTTTGCTGGGAGCTTTTGCCGCGGTTACCGGCTGGCTTTCACTGGATTCTGTGCTCAAGAGTCTGCCGGAATATCTAAGCGGCGATATTCTCCAGCGCAACCTCAAAAGCGCTGAACGCGGCTACAAGGAAGTAGAGGTAATCAAATGGTAATAAAACATAAATGGATTTTTAAAACAGAAAGTCCCTGGTCTGACGCCAACCAGAAGATGCTGGCGCTGGATACCGGCGGCTGGCGCACGGAGCGCCCGGTGCTGGACAAATCCAAGTGCAATTACTGCGGCCTGTGCGCTTTATATTGCCCTCCGCAGTGCATGCTGGACAAGGGCGACCATTATGAAGCCAATCTGGCTTTCTGCAAGGGCTGCGGCATCTGCGCCAAGGAATGCCCCAAGCAGGCCTACACCATGAAGCCGGAAGGAGATTTTACCAATGAAGGCTAAAAAAGGCAAAGTAAGCGTAATAATGGGCAACGTCGTTGCCGCCACGGTCGCGAAGTTGTGCCGTCCTGAAGTAGTATCGTTATATCCTATCACCCCCCAGAGCGAAGTTGCTGAAACAATGTCCGGTTTTATAGCGGATGGCTCGCTGGATGCGGAAATTGTCGAAGTAGAAGGTGAAAACTCCGCGATGAATGTCGTCCTGGCCGCCAGCATGGCCGGCGCCCGCGTTTTCACCGCCACCTCTTCCTACGGTCTGGTTTACATGTATGATGCCGTCCTGCAGGCTTCCGGCTACCGCGCGCCGGTCGTCATGGTCAATGTCAACCGCGAGACCCCCGGTATTCATGCCGTATCGTCCGGCCAGCAGGACATGATATCCACCCGCGACGCCGGCTGGCTACAGATTATCGTGGAAAACAACCAGGAGATAGCTGACCAGCTAATCATGTGCTACAAACTGGCCGAAGACTATGATATTCAGCTCCCCGTCATGCTCAACTATGACGGTTACTACCTCTCCTACCTCAATGAAGAGGTCGAGATACCGGAACAGTCGGATGTCGACGCGTTCCTGGCGCCCCTGAAGAACCAGCCCCGGCGCCAGCGGATTATCCCCGGCAAATCCACCGGCTGCGGCACGCACGGCATGGAAATGGGCTATGTGGAAGCCCGCTACAAGCACTGGTCGGCCATGGACCGGGCCAAGAAAAAGGTTGATGAAATTGATAAAGAATTCGCGGACTACTTCGGGCGCAGCTACGGCGGCCAGATTGAAGAATACCGCATGGATGACGCGGATATTGTCGTCCTGGCCTCTGGCAGCGCCGCCGGCACCGCCAAAATGGTAGTAGATGCCAAGCGGGAAGAAGGCATTAAAGTCGGTCTGGTAAAACTAAGGCTTTACCGCCCCTTCCCGGAAGAACGGCTGATACAGGCGCTAAAGGGCAAAAAGGCCGTGGGCGTTATCGACCGCAGCATCAGCTTCGGGTGGAAATACGGCCCTATGTGCACTGAACTTAAAGCTATTGCACCGGCTATCGGCTCGATACCGATATTGAGCTACATCGATGGCCTGGCGAACCTGGATATTACCATACCGCATATCGGCAGAGTGGTCGATGAAGTAAACGCCGCCGCCAAAGGCAAAGCTTACCAGGACGTAACCTGGATTCCGATGGAAGAGGTATAAAGAGATGGTAGAAACGACGAAGAAAAGAAACAGAGTATTCGATTATTTTTG